>BQJX01000331.1 GCA_021604925.1 Gemmatimonadota bacterium | reverse complement strand
GTGGAGTTCTCCGGAATCGACCGGAAGATGACCCGGTCGAGGTACGCGGGGAAGCCCCAGTACTCGTCGAAGCGGGCCAGTTCGATCTGCTCGGCGCGTCGCCACTCGACAAAGCGGTAGGGTCCCGTGCCACACGGATTCCGGAAGAACTCCTGCCCCATCTCGCGCGCATCCTTCGGGCAGACGATCGCCGCGAAGTTGCACGCCAGGTTGGACAGGAACGGGGCCGTGGGCTCGTTCAGCCGGAAGCGAACCGTGGTGGGATCCAGCACCTCCACGGCGGCCAGGGCGTCGTCCATTCCGAGGTATCCCCAGAAGGGATAGGGACCGCCCACTCCGTAGTCCGGATGGCGCGGTTCCAGTGCGCCCCACTGGCGCTGCATGGTGTAGGCCACGGCTTCGGCGTCCAGCGGATCGCCGCAGTGGAACGTGACGCCGGGGCGCAGATGAAACGTCCACTCGCGCCCGTCGTCACTGGTCTGCCACGACGTGGCCAGACAGGGCTCCACTTCCGTGTCCACGTCGGAGAAACGGACCAGCCCTTCGTACACGTTGTCGCAGATCTTGAAGGACTCGCCGTCGGACTCGTGCGCCGGGTCCAGGCCCACCGCGTCCATGCCGCGACCGTAGATGAGCGTTCCGCCCGGCGTGGGCGCCGAGTCCTGGGCCGAAGCGGTGCCCGCACAGGCCACCGCGCCGATCAACGCAACCATGGAGAAGCTGCTACGCATCAACGACTTCCATCGAAAGGAGACGCGGGGATCGTAGCAGAGCGAACCGCAACGGGCAACGGGCGCGGGGCGACAAGCGAAAGACGCCCGCCCCGGGAAGGGCAGGCGTCTTCGGCGAAAATTGGCGGGCCCGAGAGGATTCGAACCTCCGGCCTTTGGTTCCGGAGACCAACGCTCTATCCAGCTGAGCTACGGGCCCGCGCCGAAGGAATCTAGGCGAGGGCCATCGGCGTGTCAAGCGGGGCGCCGGAGTGTCGTCCCCGGCTCCGCGCGGCGTGGACACTCCGGGGCGATCCGTCTATCTTCTGGGCAATCCAGACCAGAACAGGATTGGCCGGAAGACGGCCCAGCGAGGAGGACGCCATGTTCCCGGAAACGCACGATCAGCTGCCGGACGGCGATCCGGCCGAGACCTCCGAGTGGTTGGAGGCCTTCGACTCGGTTCTCACCTCCGCCGGGCCGCGGCGGGCGGAATTCCTTATCCGGCGGCTGCTGGCGCGCGCCAAGCGACGCAACGTGGGCCTGCCGGCGCTCACCCGATCCGCCTACATCAACACCATCGCGCCGCAGGACGAGCCCCCGTTTCCGGGCGACGAGCAGATGGAGCGGCGGATTCGCCGGCTGATCCGCTGGAATGCCGCCGCCATGGTGACGCGCTCGAACAAGCGCTTCGAAGGGCTCGGCGGCCACCTGTCCACGTACGCATCGTCCGCCACGCTCTACGAGGTGGGCTTCAACCACTTCTTCCGCGGCAAGGACGAGGCGCCCGGGGACCAGATCTTCTTCCAGGGTCACGGAGCGCCGGGGCTGTACGCACGTGCCTACCTGGAGGGGCGCATCTCCGCGGAGCGGCTGGACTACTTCCGGCGCGAGGTATCCGGGGCGCCGGGGCTCCCCTCCTATCCGCACCCGCAACTCATGCCCGATTTCTGGGAATTCCCCACGGTGTCCATGGGACTGGGTCCCATCAACGCCATCTACCAGGCGCGCTTCAACCGCTACCTGCACAACCGCGGCATCGCCGACACGTCCAACTGCCGCGTGTGGGGATTCCTGGGGGACGGCGAGACCGACGAGCCCGAGGCGCTCGGCGCGTTGAGCATCGCCGCGCGCGAACAGCTCGACAACCTCACGTTCGTGGTGAACTGCAATCTCCAGCGCCTGGACGGGCCGGTGCGTGGCAACGGAAAGATCATCCAGGAGTTGGAAGGCACGTTCCGAGGCGCGGGCTGGAATGTGATCAAGGTCATCTGGGGCCGCGAGTGGGACGCGCTCCTGGAGAACGACTCGGACCACCTGCTCGAGCAGCAGATGATGGAGACGCTGGACGGCGAGTACCAGAAGTACTCGGTCGAATCGGGCGCCTACATTCGAGAGCACTTCTTCGGTCCGGACGAGCGACTACGGTCCATGGTCGAGCACCTGTCGGATGATCAGCTGCAGAAGCTGCGGCGCGGCGGGCACGACTACGGCAAGGTCTACGCCGCATACGATCGCGCCGTGAAGCACCAGGGCGCGCCCACCGTGATCCTGGCCAAGACCGTCAAGGGCTGGACGCTGGGCGAAGGCTTCGAAGCGCGCAACATGACCCACCAGATGAAGAAGCTGAACACCAAGGAACTGATGGCCTTCCGCGACCGGCTGGAACTTCCCATCCGGGACGAGGAACTTCAGGACATGCCGCCGTACTTCCACCCGGGACCGGACAGCGAAGAGGTCCGGTACATGAAGGAGCGTCGGCGCATCCTGGGGGGCGAGCTTCCCAAAAGGATCGTCCGACCCGGACCGATCGACGAGCCCGACCCGGATGCGTTTTCCGAGCTGCGCAAGGGTACGGGAACCGGCCCCAAGGTCTCCACCACCATGGCGTTCGTTCGCCTGCTGCGTGGAATGATGCGTTCCAAGGGCTTCGGTGAGCGAGTGGTTCCCATCGTTCCGGACGAGGCGCGAACGTTCGGCATGGACGGCCTCTTCAAGGAGTTCCGGATCTACTCCCCGTTCGGGCAGCAGTATGTCCCCGTCGACGCGGAGCTGCTCCTGTCCTACGCCGAGGGCAAGGACGGGCAGATCCTGGAGGAGGGCATCACGGAAGCCGGGTCCATGGCCTCGTTCACGGCCGCGGGGACTTCGTACTCGTCGTTCGGGACGACCATGGTTCCGTTCTACATCTTCTACTCCATGTTCGGCTTCCAGCGAACGATGGATCAGATCTGGGCGTTCGCGGACATGCGCGGCCGCGGGTTCCTCATGGGAGCCACCGCGGGCCGGACCACGTTGCAGGGCGAGGGTCTCCAGCACATGGATGGCCACAGTCTCCTGCTCGCATCCGCCGTTCCGAACATCGAAGCGTACGATCCGGCCTTCGCCTACGAAGTCTCGGTCATCATCAAGGACGGGCTGCGCCGCATGTACGGAGAGGACGAGGACGTCTTCTACTACATTACCGTCTACAATGAGAACTACGAGATGCCGGACATGCCCACGAACCCGGATACGGAAGACGGTATCCTGCGCGGGTTGTACAAGGTCCGCGCCGCCGGCAAGCCGGCCGCCAACCGCGCGCAGCTCTTCGGCAGCGGCCCCATGGTGAACGAGGCGATCCGGGCGCAGGCCCTGCTGGCCGAGCGCTACGACGTGTCCGCCGACGTGTGGAGCGCCACGAACTACACGAAGCTCCGCCGGGACGCTTTGGACTGCGAGCGACACAATCGCGAGCACCCGGATCAGCCCACGCGCGTCCCTCTGGTCACCGAGATCCTCAAGGGGGCCGAGGGGCCGATCATCGCTTCCTCGGACTGGATCAAGGCCGTTCCGGATCAGATCTCGCGCTGGGTCCCGCAGCCGTTCCACAGCCTCGGCACCGACGGCTTCGGGCGCAGCGACACGCGCGAGTCCACCCGCCGCTTCTTCCGCGTGGATGCGGAGAGCATCGTGGTGGCCACGCTGTCGCAGCTGGCGTCCATGGGCAAGGTGCCGGTGGCGGATGTGGTCCGCGCCCGCCAGGAGCTGCTGGACGATCCCGATCGGGGCGCGATCGCCCCGGAGGCCACGCCCGCGTCCTAGCCGACGTCCGCGTGAGGCCGAGGTTCGGCGCGGCTCAGCGGCCGCGCCGCTCGATCTCCGCGGAGGCGTGGTGGATGTCCTTGTCGCCCCGGCCCGACAGGTTCACGATCACCAGCGTGTCGTCCGGCATCGACGGCCCTTCGCGCAGGATCCAGGCCACCGCGTGCGACGACTCCAGCGCCGGCAGGATCCCCTCCGTCCGGCACAGCGCCTGGAACGCATCCAGCGCCGCATCGTCGTCCACCCAGGTGTACTCCGCCCGGCCCATCTCGTGCAGCCACGCGTGCTCCGGTCCCACGGACGGGTAGTCGAGCCCGGCGGAGACGCTGTGGGTTCCGGCGACCTGGCCCGCGTCATCCTGCAGGAGCCAGCTCCGCGTGCCGTGCAGGACGCCGGGGCTGCCGCCCGAGAATCGTGCGGCATGCTGGCCCGACTGGATCCCGAGGCCGCCCGCTTCCACGCCGACCAGTCGCACGGACTCATCCTTGAGGAACTCGTGGAACAGGCCGATCGAGTTG
>BQJX01000330.1 GCA_021604925.1 Gemmatimonadota bacterium | reverse complement strand
GGTGATCCGACTTCGCTTCGGGCTGGGCGACGGTTGCCCGCGCACCCTGGAAGAAGTGGGCGCCATCTTCAACGTGACCCGGGAACGCGTGCGTCAGATCGAGTCGAAGGCCCTGCGCAAGCTCCGCCACCCGTCGCGGGCGCGGAAGCTGCAGGGCTACGTCGAAATGCCGTAGGGGGCCGGGTGAACCACGAATCGCTGGGGACGTCGGTCCTGCTGGAGGACGCCAAGCTGCGCGTGCACGCCACGCCGCTGGACGGCGTGCTGTTGCTGGAGCCCAAGGTGTTCCGCGACGAGCGGGGCTTCTTTCTGGAGACGTGCCGGGAGGACTTTCTCACCAAGGCGGGAATCCGGGCCACGTTCGTGCAGGACAACCACTCCCGCTCGGTGAAGGACACGATCCGGGCCATGCACTTCCAGGTGCCGCCCGGACAACCCAAACTGGTCCGGTGCGCGCGCGGATCCGTCTTTGACGCGGTGGTGGATCTGCGCAAGTCGTCGGCCACGTTCGGCCGATCGTGGACGGTGACGCTCTCCGACGAGAACCACTGGCAGCTCTGGATTCCGGCCGGCCTGGCCCACGGGTTCTGCGTCACGTCGCCGGAGGCGGACTTCGTGTATCGCTGCGGCAGCTACTACGAGGCGGAACTGGAGCGCGGCATCGCGTGGGACAGCTGTGGCATCGACTGGCCCACCGACACTCCCATCCTCTCTCCCCGCGACCGGGAGAATCCCACGCTGGCGGACTATCCGGGCCCTTGGTTCCCTTGAGCGGAAGCTCCTCCCCGGTTCCTGCCTGGCAGCGAAACATCCCGGTGCTGGCCACGAGCCAGCTGATCACGGTGGCGGCCATGTCGGTGGTGCTGCCGTTCATTCCGTTCTTCGTGCGCGAGTTGGGGGTCACGGACCGCGCGGCCGTGGAACGTTGGTCCGGCCTGATCTTCTCCGGTCCGTTTCTCGCGGCCGGGCTGATGTCCCCGATCTGGGGCGCCCTGGGCGATCGCTACGGCCACAAACCCATGGTGGTCCGCGCGGTCGCCGGACTGGCCCTGGTGAACTTCCTCCTCTACTTCGTGCAGACGCCGATGCAGTTCTACGTGCTCCGGCTGATCCAGGGGATGGTGACCGGGTTCATTCCCGCGGCCCTGGCCATCACCTCGGCGTCCACGCCGCCGGAGCAGCTCCCGGATTCGATGGGCAAGCTGTCGGCGTCCTCGTCCGCGGGGCGGCTCGTGGGTCCGGCCATCGGCGGGCTGCTGGCGGGCTTTCTGCCCTTCCGACATATCTTCTTGTCGGTGGGAGCGGCCATCACCGTTTCCCTGGTCATGGTCATCTTCTTCCTCCGGGAGCCCCCGGTGGCGCCCAAGGGCACCTCCTCCTCGCTGATCGCCAATCTGCGGCTCGCCGCCTCCGACGGCTACATCCGGGGCGGTCTGCTGGCGCTGTTCGTGAGCATGGCCGCCGCCGCCATGGTCATGCCGGTGTTTCCTCTCTTTGTGGAGGACCTGCTGGGCGGGGCCGGGGAGGCTACCGTCTGGACGGGAATCGGCTTTGCGGTGGTGGCCGGGTTCTCCATGGTGGGGGCCGCCTTCGTGGGGCGCGCCACGCAGGCGATGGGCCTGAAGCGTCTGCTGGTGAGCGGCCTGTCGCTGACCACGCTCGCCCTGTTGCTGCACACCGTGGTCTCCAGCATCCCCGCCTTGCTGGGGGTGCGCGCGCTGCTGGGGCTGGGGGTGGCCGGGGTGCAGCCGGTCCTCATCTCCATGATCTCGCGGCGGGCGCCGGCCGGCGCCGGGGGGGGCATCACGGGCTTGGCGTCGTCGGCGTCCATCTTCGGGTTCTTTGCCGGACCGATGAGCGGAGGCTGGCTGGCCAATCGGGTGGGAGTTTCGGGTGTGTTCCTGGTAGCGGCCGCGGTCACGGCCACGTGTGCCGTGTTCACCCTGGCCATGGCCCAGCGCCTCCGGCGCGACCGACGGCTGGTGACCATTCCCGACCAGTTGCCGCGCTGATCCTCGTCCGGCGCTGCGTTCGTCCTCGGCACCTTCTATAATCAACGTTCCCCCCAACCAAGGAACCGTGGTTGCAGACTCCCGCCGAACGAGCCCTGGTGGCGCATCTCGTGGCGCTCCTTCCGAAGAACGGGTCGCCCCCGGCGCGGTTGCTCGCGGTCGGTGCCGGCCGAAGTCTCTCGGTGGAGAACCAACTGACCGCGGCCCACCGGACCTTCGTGTCGGACCGGGTGGACGTGGACGAGTGCTCCGTCGCGGATCCGCGCGTGGAGCGGTCCTGGGTCTGCTCGGCGGAGGCCATGGAGCCCGTCGAGTCGGGGGCCTACGATGCGGCCTTTGCGAACTACGTGCTCGAGCACGTCCCCGATGTGCGACGCGCCGCCGCCGAGATTCATCGCGTGCTGCGACCCGGCGGCCGCTTCGTCACGTCCGTGCCGAACCCGCGCGCGCTGGAGTTCCGGCTGGCGAACGCCACGCCGCTGGGCTTCCATCGATTCGTGCGCGGAGAGGAGGCATGGCCCACGCACTACGACTACCGCACCGTGCGCGGCCTCGTGGAGATCTTCGAGGGAGTCGGATTCCGCACGCTGCAGGTGGATCAGTTCGCGTTCGTCGAGGGCTATCTCCATCGATTTCCGCTGCTGGGGCCGCTGGGCCGACTGTACGACGGCGCCATCAATCGGCTCGGAATCCGCGCCGGGCAGGGGAATGTCTGCGCGGTGTTCGAGCGATGAGGGCGGCTGCGGGAGCCTGCCCTTGACCGGGTCGTTGCTCGCGTGATACTTCTCTCGGTTCCACTGGTCCCCGGAATGTGGGCCCATAGCTCAGTGGTTAGAGCAGCCGGCTCATAACCGGTCGGTCCTTGGTTCAAGTCCAAGTGGGCCCACCAAGGCCGGTGCTCAACGGGATCGGGCGATTAGCTCAGTTGGTCTAGAGCGCTCGCCTCACACGCGAGAGGTCACTGGTTCAAGTCCAGTATCGCCCACCACCCGTTACCGGCTGACAGGAGTCACGAGCCCGCCAGTCTCCGTCCTTTCGAGCGTCTCTCGTCTTGGGTGGGAACGGCAGGGCGCACCCGTGTGTGGCGCGCCCGTTCTTCGTAGGAGGAAGCGTTGACGCCCGAGGAGATCACGGCCCTTCTCGACCTTCAAGAACTCGATCTCAAGCTGATCGAATACGAGACACATCAGGAGGCCCTGCCGGGTCTCCTGGAAGAGATCGACGGGCCGGCGTTGAGCGCCCAGGCGATCCGCGAAAAGGCGGAAGCGGAACTGGCGGTTGCCCAGGCCCAGCAGAAGAACGTCGAGAAGGAACTCGTTGCGAACAACGACAACTTCAAGAAGCTTCAGACCAAGCAGATGGCGGTTCGCAATCAGATCGAGGCCGAGGCGCTGCAGCACGAGCTGGAAGCGTTGAAGGACCGCGCGGACCAGTTGGAGGAGACCGGCCTGCGCTGGATGGAGGCCGCCGAGGCGGCCGCCGAACGCCTGCCCGAACTCGTGGAGACGGCCACCGCGGCGACCGAGGCGGCGGCGACGGCCCGCGCCGCCCTGGACAAGAAGACCCAGGAGCTCAAGCGGATCCACGATGAGGCCGCCGAACTCCAGGCGCCGCTGGTGAAGCAGGTGCCCAACCAGGTGCTGAGCTACTACAAGCGTTTGCGGGGAGCCGGCAAGGCGCCGTTCGCCGCCGTGATTCGAAAGGGCGCTTGCAGCGGATGCGGCTTTCAGCATCCTCCGCAGAAGCTGCAGGAGATCAAGCAGGCCAAGCGGATGATGACCTGCGAGCAGTGTGGCCGCATCCAGGTCTGGCGCGAGGATGAAGAGGAGACCATCGGGTTCTAGTCGCGTGAGCGACCACCCGAATTCCGTCATGTCCGATCTGTCTCCCGAGGCCCGTCAGGCGGTCCAAGCAATGCTCGCCGGACGCAGTCTGGACGAGCTGGCTCCCGCCGGAACGTCGCTGCGCCGCGAGATCGAGGAGCACCTGATCTCGTCGCTGGACGCGGGCACCTCTCCCGCCGGCGCCAAGTCCACCGGTTCGGCGGCGCCCGCGCGGCGATCGTCGCGCCGGAGCAAGGCGCCCGCCGCCCCGGCCACGCCCTCGATGCCCGGCAAGGGGCTGGCAGTGGCCTTCTCCGACGGCGCCTCCCGGGGCAACCCCGGACCCGCGGCCGTGGGGCTGCGCATCCTGGCCCCGGACGGCGAGGAGCTGATCGCGGAGGGTCTGGTCATCGGCCGCACCACGAACAACGTGGCCGAGTACCGGGGCGCCATTCACGCCCTGGAGCGGGCCTCCGAACTCGGCCTCGAC
>BQJX01000329.1 GCA_021604925.1 Gemmatimonadota bacterium | reverse complement strand
CGCCCGCCGCCACCGCGCCGAAGCCGCTGGACGCCGTCACCTGCGCGGTCAGCGTGTACGGGGAGTTGGAGCGAATCGCCATCTGGGCGGTGCCACCGGTGTACGCGTCCAGGTTGTTGCCGGCGGCCAGGTCGGACACGTTCACCTGGAAGTCGAGCGGCCCATTCTGCACGGCCGGCGAGTTCGAACCGAACCCCGAGTTGATCGGCGTGAAGTCCCACCAGCGAACGGCGGCGGCCTTCGCCACGTGGCCGATCACGTTCACGGTGCCCGTCGACTGGGCGGCAGCTTCTTCGGCCGTGAGCGTCGCACCGAACGTCACGGCAGTCAGGAACAAGAGAGTCTTCTTCATGGTGTCTACACTTCCTGATGGTTGGGGGCGAGCGTCGCGAAGCGACGTGCCCGCGTCACGGCTGTCACGAAAGGACGACGACGGTCGTCGTCATCCGGCTCGTATGGGGGGTATCGGGCGGGAAGTGGAGGGTCGTGACGCTAAGAAGTCTTGCATGCTTGGGAGGATGGCGCAGCGCTACGCGGCTCTTCGGACCTTATTCTTCGGAAGCCTCGGGGCGATCCGAACCGTCCAGATTCCGACTGCCGATCTCGCGCCACCAGCGATCGCGCTCCGCGGGGTCGCCGTGGAACGTGATCTCCGCCAGCACGGCTTCGAACACATCGAACAGCAGGAAATCGCGGCGGAAGAGATTCGGGTCCGGCGTGGTACCCGGTTGGCCCGGGTCCATCATCATGGCCTCGTAGCCGGGTGCCGTCCCGTGAAACGGGAGTACCGGCGCGGCCGCTTCGGTCTCCTCCGGCTCGCCCAGCCGAAGTCGGAACTCTCCGCGGATCAGCACCGGCAGATGCCCCATGGCGTAGGTGGGCACCGCCTCCACGGAATAGACCTGCGGATCCTCGTGGTTTCGACCCACCAGAATCGGCTGGAGATCGAACCGGTTTCCCTTGGTGAAGGACTCCCAGGTGATCTCGAGATAGTCGAGTTCGCAGAGTTCGTCGGCTTCCACCGGACGCTTCACTTCTTCCACGAAGTCATCGAGCAGGTCCGTGAACAGCGGCAGCAGAAAGTCGCGATGCCCTTCTGCCAGGAGCAGCAGATCCTTCAGCGTCACCTGATCGTGGAGGCGAACGGTCGTTCGCAAGTAGAAGGGAAGGTTCTCCGTCACATCCCGCATGACCGTCTCGCGGGACTCGCCGTCCCACACGGATGCCCGCAGGACGCCTCCCGGCAGAAGCAGCATGTCCACTGACCTCACCTCCCTCTCTCGCGGGCCATTCTGACCGGCCCCCCTGGGGATTGCAAGAACGCGCGACGGCCTCAGGCCCCTTTCCGGTCATCGGCCACCCGCCTCCCGAGGAATAGGGGGAATGAAGCCTCAGATCCGGCCAGTCGAAGGCTGGGAGCATTCCCGGAACAGGGTTGCATTGATGGGGGGATGTTTGGGATGCTGAGGGGACTCGCGCACGGTTTCGCCCCTGCCGACCGAAGTGCCCGGCTGCCCCGGCAGCCTCCCCAACTTCCCGGAGTAATCGATGAGAGCGTGGACCCTATTGCCTTTCGCTGCCCTTTTGGTCCTGGCCCCCTCCAGCCCCGCCGCCGCGCGGACCTGGGAGGCGTCGGGTGCCACGGTGACCTTTGCGCTGGATGACGAACATCTGAAGAACGTGGGCCTCCAGGTCGTGGACACCCGCGCCGGCAAGTCGGCCGGCGCCATCCTGCAGGAAGTCGGCGGTACCACCTATGCGTTCGACGCGGCCACCGTGGACGACCTCCGCTTCGAGTCGACCAACGGCAGCTTCACGGGGTTCACCGACGGCCGGGCCGTTCTGCCGATCCGCGGCGGGTTGGCCCTGCAGACGCAGCATCCGCGTTCGGGCAAGCGCCTGAGTCCGCTTTTCCTGTACGACTTCGTGGTGGAGATCGATCCGTCCCGCGGGCGCGATCCCATCGTGGTGCGCTCCGCCAGCGACGGCGTGGAGCGCGTCCAGGTCCGCAACGCCGGCTTCTTCCTGGATCAGCACACCGGCGTGCTCTCGTACCGCATGGGGGATCTTCAGGTGTCCAAGGCCTGGGCGCAGGAGCTCGGCCAGCCGGAGATCGCCGACCAGTGGATCGGCGGCTTTGACGTGCGCATCCGGTCCACGCCCAACGCGACCCTCGAAGAGCACGTGGTTCCGGACGGCGACACGCGCGGCACCAGCCCCGGCACCTCCATCGACGTGACGCTGGGCGAGCTCTACGGCCTCACCAGCCAGGGTCACATCGGCACCTACCCGAACGGCACGGCGGGCCTGTCCGCGGCGACCACGTCCTGCAACACCGGGACCATGAACGTGCCCTGGAACGGGCCCATGGCGGAGACGCACCCCTGGATCGGTCTCGCGCTCTTCCGCGAGCAGAACGGTGTGCTGGAGATGATCGGCAAGAACTGGATGAAGCACGGGTTCTTTGCGCTGTCGAACGACCAGTGCGACCTGGGCTGCAGTTCGTCCAACGGTTCGTACCTGGGCATCGGCTGCTCGGACACGTACTCCGCGGGCAACAACGGATCGCGCTTCTACCTGGGACCGCGCCACGAAGTGAATCCGTACACCGGCACCTGGGAAGCGTGCGGTTCGTACTTCGACGAGCCCGGCGCGCCGGATGCCGACTGCTCGCGCGACTACAACGGCAGTGAGCCGAACAGCGTGCTGCACCGCCTAGAAGTGCAGGATGCCGATCTGGATCTGCCCGGCGCCACCTACTACTACGAGGGCGAGTACATCGTCACCGGCGACACCAAGCCGGGGAACAGCATCGGGTGGCGGACCTGCACCATGTCGTGGACCGGCTCCAACTGGTCGTTCAACACGACCGGGGGCGGACTCACGCCCACGTACGGACCGCTGGTCGAGACCTGGGGCGACCTCTCCAAGAGCAACAAGGTGGCCTCGGACGACGGGGAAGTGATCCTGTCCGTCCAGACCACGGACCTCGGCGGCGGCCAGTGGCACTACGAGTACGCCCTGTACAACTGGACCAGCGACCGCGAGGTGCAGTCCTTCTCCATTCCGGTGGGATCGGCCAACATCACGAACGTGGGCTTCCACGATCCGGACACGGACGCCGGCAACGACTGGACCGCGCAGATCGCGGGCGGCGCCATCACCTGGTCCACCGACGACTGGGCCACGAACCAGGATGCGAACTCCCTCGAGTTCCAGTCCATGTTCAACTTCCGCTTCGACGCGGACGCGCCGCCGGTGCTTTCGGAGGCCTCCGGAACTCCGTACAAGCCGGGTACCGGCTCGCTGTTCACCATCACCACGAACACGCCGTCGGCGGCCGCCACCGACGTGGCGATCTCGGGCGCGCTGGAGGAAGGGATTCAGCTGTCGGCCAACGAGCCGAACCCGTTCGCGCGGGGAACGCAGGTCTCCTTCACCCTGCCCACGCCGCAGTCCGCGCGGATGTCCGTCCACGACGTGACCGGACGCACGATCCAGGTGCTGTTCGACGATCGTGCTCCGGCCGGCACCAGCCGGTTGAACTGGAACGGGCGGGATGCCAACGGCAGCAACGTGGCCAGCGGCGTGTACTTCTTCCGGTTGTCCACGGCCAACGGAACGAAGTCGGTCAAGGCCACGCTTCGGCGGTAGTCCGGCGAACGCCGGTCAAAATGCGACAAACCTGCGGGGCGATCGCGAGTCGGCGGTCGCCCCGCTCTCTTTTCCGGGACATCGCCTTGCGCGCGACCACCCCGATCTGGGATCATGGTGGACACGCCATTCCGGGAGACGTCCACTTGCTTCGTTCCTCACTTCGACTGGGCGTCCTCCTGGGCGCTCTCTCGCTGACCCTGGTTCCCGACGCGTCCGCACGCTCTTCCAATGCCCACGCCTCCCGTCCCGTCGTCTCCGCCGGGTCCGCGACCTGGACGCTGCCGGCAGCACCGCTTGCCGCGCTCGGGTTCGCCGTGGCCGAGGATCGCACCACCGCGGGTCCCACGCCGGACAGCTACCGGCTGGATCTCCCGGCGGCGCGCAACCTTGAGCTGACGCTGCGCGAGGGCAGGTTTGCCGGCTGGCGCGAGCCCGTTCGTCTGGACGTGGCCGGCGGTCTGGCCCTGCGGGCGTGGAATCCGGCGACCGGTCACGCACTGCCGCCCGCGTTCCTCTACGACGCCACGCTGCAGCTCGCCACGACCGCGGGCGGCCACGTTCGCGTCACGGTCCACGCCACCGATCCCGGAGTGGGCGCGGTGCTGGCCGCGACCGGGCCACTTCGCTGGGACGCGGCGAGTCGCGAACTCCGCCTGGAGAGCGCCGAC
>BQJX01000328.1 GCA_021604925.1 Gemmatimonadota bacterium | reverse complement strand
GAGAGGGCGCCGAGCACATGCGTGTTCGCGGGCAGGGTCAGGGTGGCGGTGCGGTTCACCTGTACCCGGCCGAACTCGGTGGTGGGCGCGCCGGCCGGGAGAATCAGGTCGCTGCAGCCGGTCAGTTCCAGGTAGTACTGGAGCCCGTGGGCGGTCACGTCCGCGCCCGGAATGGTGGCCTCCAGCGCGGTGGGATCCGTGGCGCCGGGAGCCATGGCGATGGTCGTGAACGCGGTGGTGCCGCCCGCCCGGTAGTGGAGGTTCCCGGAAGCGCCGGCGTTGTTCACGGAGACGAGAAGGTCCTGGCCCACCACGCCGGTCAGGCTGGGGGCGGCCATCGGCGTGGGGTTGCCGGCCACGTAGGCGAGGGCGTTCGCCATCATGAGGTCACCGTCCGTGGTCTCATCCCAGAAGTCGGTGCGGCCGGTGCCCGAGGAGGCCGGGTAGAAGTTCAGTCCGACGATCTTGCCGGCAAACCCCGGGAGTTCGAAGACGAGGGGTGCCCCATGGCTCCAATCCGCGATGAGAGTGGCCCCGGTGACGAGAGCTCCCGTGCAGTGGTAGCTTGCCGACCCTCCGCTGAACGTGGCGACGCCGGCCATGATCGGGTGGGCCCCGTCGTGGACGGTTCCCAGGGTGCGGAGCGTGCCCGAGGTGAAGCTGCCGACCGTCATCGGATTGTAGCCATCCGCGAGCCAGCGGCCGGTGATTCCAAAGGCGTGGGCAAAGGTCCCCACGACCACGCCGCCGCCCGCGTCCACAAAGTCCGCCAGATTGTCTCCCCAGGCCACCGGATCCACGGGCCCGCCGTCCGTGATGAAGAACACGGCGTCGTAGTTCAGGAGGTAGGCGAGGCAGGGCGTGCCCGCACTTAGGTTGAACACGTCCACGGCACCGGAAACCAGGCCGGTCGCCACGATCTTGGCAACCTCGTCGTCGGAGTAGGTGGAGTTCTGGGCGACGGCCAGGAGCACATCCTGGGCGGCCGCTCCCGGGACCAGCGGACCGGTCAGCGCAAGGAGCGAGCAGGCGAATACGGAAAGCAGGGTTCTGCGAATCATTCTGGAATCCCCCGGATCAATGAGTGGCGCAAGTCTAGCCGAATCCGGCCGGAACCGTCATCAGTTCCCGAATTGCCGCCTCTCCCCTGATTGCGCAGTCGGCGTGGGAACCACGCAGTCCGTTCTGTATCGGCCCGGAGTGCGTACTTCGCCAGAAACCGACGGAAGAGACTCGACAGGAACCCCCGCAAGGTGGTTCGCTGGCGGGAGGAATCGAAGGCCCGGTCCGGGGGCCGACCCTCCGCGAGGCGGCCAAGTGGCTGCGGGGGACCCAGTTGTCAGGCGGTGAGCCGCCGCTTTCCAGGGGCCGGATCCGAGCCGGTCCCTGGAGAAACGAAAGGACGATGACCATGGACAAGGGATGGCCACTGCTGATCGCACTCGTCGCGCTGCTGGGAGTCGGGACTCCGGCACAGTCGGCCGAAGTGGCGCTGTTCTTCGACCCGGCCTATGTGGACGAGTTCACCGAGGCGAACAACACCAAGACCGCGCTGGAGAACCTCGGACACACGGTGATCACCATCGAGTCCGTTGCGGACTCGGTGTGGGCGGCGGCGTTGGCCACCGCCGACGTGGTGGTGCTTCCGGAGATTGACACGGGCACCCCTCTCGCCGACCTGCAGGTCTCCGGGGCGTTTCTCACGCTGCAGAACTACGTGCTTGGCGGCGGAGGGCTGATCGCCAACTACGACGTGAGCCTCCGTACCCAGGATCTGCTGAACGCGATGTTCGGCTTTGCGCTGACGACGGGCAATCCCACCGGAGCGAGCACGCTGGGTGCCTTTGCCGCGGCCGGCACTCCGTTCGAAAGCGGCCCGCCGGCGCTATCCGACGGTGACGACACGAGAGGCCTGACCAGCTCCACCCTGCCCGGCGGCTCGCGAAGCGTGTATTTCCAGGGAGCGGTCACCACCGTGGCCCTCATGCCGGCCGGCAACGGGCGGGTGGTTTGGCTCGGTTTCGACTGGTTCGAGAATCCCATTCCGACCGACTGGGAGACCATCCTGGGCTCCGCGGTCACGTTCGCCGACGAGCCGCGGGCGCGCCCGGCGAACGTGGCGCTCTTCTTCGACGATGTATTCGTGGACCTGGCGACCGAGGGGGCGAACATGAGGGCCGCCCTGGAGGTGCTGGGCCACAACGTGACCCCGTTCACCGGGATCAGCACGGCGGAGTGGACGGCGGCGCTCACCGGAGCCGACTATCTGGTCCTTCCCGAGCTTGAGGGCGACCTGGATGGATCCCTGGAGACCGGAGCCAAGGACGCCATGCTGGCGTTTGTCACGAACGGCGGCGGAATGGTGTCCACGTATACCCAGGGAGGCGTTCTCACCCTGTTGAACAACGTGTTCGGGTTTGCCCTGTCAGCGGCCGGCGGTGTCCAGGGCAACCGCAACGGTGCCGTGAACGGGACGCTCTTCCGGGAGGGGCCGTTCGTTCTCCCCCAATCGAACGCCACAGACGCGGTGCTCACCACATCGTTGCCTGCCGGCAACAGGAATCTCTATTCGAGCGGAGCCTCGTGCACGTTTTTCTCTGTGGGCGTGGGCACCGGTCGCCTCTTCTGGAACGGCTTCGATTGGTTCCAGGGGTCTCCCATCCCGCTCCCCTGGATCCAGGCGCTCTCCTGCGCGATCGACCTTCCGGCGCAGGCCACGATCGCCAGCGCTCCCACCACCGGTGCGGGCGCGGACAAGACCGTGACCGTGGCCCTGGATGACGAGACTGGCGTGACTGCCGCCAACCTCTTCTATCGGGCGGGCGGCACCAGCGCCTTCACCATGGTGGCGATGACCGAGAACCCGGCCGGTTCCGGCATGTGGGACGCCGTGATCCCCGGCGCCGATGTCACGTCTGCCGGCGTGCAGTTCTACGTGGAATCGAACGACGGCTACGCCGGGGGACCCCAGCCGGGCAACTCGCCGAGCAGCGGGAATTTCTTCAATGCCTCCACCACGCTGAACGGGTTCGCCGTGACCTCGCTGCCGGCCGGCACGCATCAGATGCTGGGAATGCGGCTCCGGGCCAACGACACGAATCCGATCTCCGTGTTTGACGAATTCGGCGGCACCTATGACAACAGCGTGTGGCGCTATGGCGTTTTCAACCCCACGGCCGCCGCCTACGCGGAGCCGCCCAATGCACCGGCGGCCTCGCCGGGCCAGGGGTTCTGGATCATCGCCAAGGACGCCACGAACATCACCACGAACGGTCAGTCCACGGACCTGTCCGGCAACATCGCGGTCACGCTTCGCCCCGGCTTCAACCAGGTGGCGAATCCGTACAACTTCCCCATCGACGCGGCGGACGTGGTGCTGCCGACGGGCGTGGAGTTCAACTTCACGAGCTGGAGCGGAACGGGCTACGTGGCCGGCAATCCCGTGCTCACGCCGGGCACCGGATACTTCCTGCGGAACAACAACCCGGCCAACGCGGTCATCGAATTCCCGCCCTTGGGTTCCGGGGTAGCGGCGCGCACGCCGCGCATCGCGCCGGGCGTGTTGCCTCGGGATGCAGCCGGTTGGAGTGTGCGGGTGGCGGCCCAGGTGGGCGAGTTCACGGACCAGGACAACCGGCTCGGCCTGCGCGAAGGCGCCACGGACGCGAAGGACGCGTTCGACTTTGCCGATGCGCCGGCGCCTCCGGGACCGTACGTGAGCGTGTCCTTCCTGGCGGCGGACGGCCTGGCCCTGCTGACCGACTACCGCGCGTCGTCCGCCGAGGGCGCCGTGTGGGACGTGGTGCTGCGCTCCAACCGGGCGGGTGAAACCTATCAGGTGGACTTCACGCCGGAGCGCGAGTTGCCGGCGGATTGGTCGCTGGTGGCTCTGGCGGGTGCCGGTGCCGAGGAGGTCGACCTTCTGGCCCAGCCGGTGCTCACGGGCGCGGTCGCCTCGGACGCGTTCCAGCGCAACTGGCAGGTGGTGGCGGGCCCGGCGGACTTCGTCGACTCCGTGCGGGACAACCTGCAGTCCACGATCACCGCGTTCGCGTTCAGCGCGCCGCGGCCGAATCCCGTGCGCGGTGCGAGCGGGGCCACGTTCGAGCTGCAGGTGGTGCGCGCGGCGGATGCGCTGGTGGAGGTCTTTGACGCGCAGGGTCGTCGCGTGCAGACGTTGCAGCGCGGACCGATGGCGCGGGGTCAGCACTCGATCTACTGGGACGGCACGAACGTCGCCGGCCGGCCGGTCGCGGCGGGCGTGTACTTCGTGAAGGCCCGCGTGGATCAGGAACGGCAGACGCGCAAGGTCACGATTCTCAACTAGGACCGCA
>BQJX01000327.1 GCA_021604925.1 Gemmatimonadota bacterium | reverse complement strand
CCCGTCTTCTTCCCCTCCGAGAACCAGCTCGCCTGGATGTGATCGAAGTTGTCCAGGTAGATGCGGGCCAGCGCGATGAGCCGAAGGTACTTCACCGGTCCCGGGCTCTCGGGGATCTTCGTCTCCAGGAGAGTGTTGCCCGGCTTGAAGCTCCACGGGATGAACGCGGTAAAGCCGGCCGTGTCGTCCTGCAGTTCGCGCAGCAACCGAAGGTGCTCCACGATCTCCTCGTCCGTCTCCACGTGTCCGTACATCATGGTCGCGGTCGTCTTGTAGCCGATCTCGTGCGCCGTGCGCATGACCGTGAGCCAGTTGTCCGACGTGGGCTTCTTGGGGCTGATCCGCTTGCGGACCCGCTCCACCAGGATCTCCGCCCCGCCGCCGGGGATGGTGCGTTGCCCGGCGTCCCAGAGCTGCTGCAGCACCTCGCGAATGGACAGGCCGGACACCTGCGCCATGGTGTGGATCTCGGACGGACTCCACAGGTGGATGCAGAGATCGGGAAACTCCCGCTTGAGTGCGCGCACCACGTCCAGGTAGTAGGAGAACGGGATCTCGGGGTTGTGCCCCCCCTGCATCAACGACGTGGTGGCGCCCTGCTTCACGCCACGCCCCACCATCTTCACCACTTCCTCCACCGGATACCAGTAGCCCTCTTCGTGGCCCGGCTTGCGGTAGAACGCGCAGAACAGGCAGTCGGTGACGCACACGTTCGTGTAGTTCGGATTCGTGTCGATCACGAACGTGACCGCGTCGCCCGGCACGCGCCGGGTCCGCATCTCGTGCCCGAGCGAGCAGAGGTCCGACAGGTTCGCATCGCGCAGGAGCCACAGCGCGTCTTCCTCGTCGATTCGTTCGTCCGCCAGCACGCGCCCCGCGATCTCGTCGAAGCGGACGGTATCCCCGGACGGCCGGTGCAGGTCCTGCCACGCAAACGTGGTCGCCATCAGTCCATCTCCTTCAACATGCTCTCGAACGACTGTTCTCCCAGGGCCTCCACCGCCCCGATCCGATACCGGAACGTGGACAGATACCGGAGGACGCCCTTCGCATCCAGATCAAACGGTTCCCCGCGGCGCGCCGCGATCTCCAGAACCCGCAGGCGCCAGTTCGCCAGCGACACCTCGATGGTCGCTTCGATCAGCTGGCGATCGTCCGCCGGCACTTCCTTGGCCACGACCCACCGGGCGAACACGAACGGCAGCGCCTGCCAGCCGAGCCACTCCTCGCCCAGGTCATAGACGAAGGGGAAGTCCTCCTGCCCGCGGGAAGCGGCCACCAGCGCCGCGTCGCCGATGAGCAGCCGCGCGTCGTCGTCGTCCGACTCGGCGCGCTCGTACGTGACGTCCGCGAGTCCGTGCTGGCGCTCCAGAATCAAGCGAAGCAGCTGCACCGACGTGGAACTCTCCGTGGTCAGTCCGATGCGGGCGCCGCCGAGGTCGCGGATCTGCCGGCGGCTGAACAGCAGCACCGAGTGGGCCGGACCCTCGCACGCGATCCCGAAGTCGCCCAGCAGGTCGAAGCGATCGCGCAGCCGGAACCAGTCCACCACCGCCATCGGTCCGCAGGTGGCCATTCCGGCGTCGGCCAGGCGGCCCAGTTCGCGCGGCACTTCCCGCACGATCTCGAAGTCCAGATCGTCCAGGCCGGCGTAGAAGGGCTCGCAGTTAAGATACGGAATGAGCGCGAGCGTCGTTTTCGTCGTGGGTTTCGAGGACATCGTACAGTGCATTCCTTCGGACGGGCACTTTCCCCGCCTCGCGTATGAGTTTCAGGATGCGTCGCTGCGTGAGTCCCACCGGGCTTTCGGCGAGCGCAAAGTGCGCAATCTTCTCTTCGACGATCGTGCCGTCCAGGTCGTCCGCACCGAAGTTCAGCGCCACGGACGCCGTCTCCTCACCCAGCATCACCCAGTACGCCTTGATGTGATCGAAGTTGTCGAGCATCAGGCGCGACGTGGCGATGGTGCGCAGTCCGTCATCCGCAGAAGGCGGACGATCCACCAGCTTCGTGGTGCCGAGCTGGTACTCGAGCGGAATGAACGAGTAGAAGCCGCCGGTTTCGTCCTGGAGGTCGCGCACCTGGATCAGGTGATTCACGCGCTCCTCCAGCGTTTCGATGTGGCCGTACAGGAGCGTGACGTTCGAGCGGATTCCCAGCCGGTGCGCGGTCCGATGGATCTCGAACCAGCGCTCGTGGCCCATCTTGCTCTTGTAGAGCTCGTTGCGAACGCGATCGGAGAACACCTCGGCGCCGCCGCCGGGCATGGCCACCACTCCCGCTTCCTTGAGCGTGGTCAGCACCTCCTCCACGCTCTTCTTGGAGAGCTTGGCGAACCAGTCGATCTCCACCGCGGTCCAGGCCTTGATCGGCAGGTGGGGATACGCGTCCTTCAGCCGGCGCACGATGTCCACGTAGTCTTCGAACTTCCACTTGGGATGAAGTCCCGAGACGATGTGGATCTCGTCGATGTCGTCCGAGCCGTGCTCCAGGATCTGCTCCATCGACATCTCGTAGGCGTGCTCGTCGCCCTTCTTGGCCGCGAAGTCGCAGAACTTGCAGGAGAGGACACACAGGTTGGTGGGGTTCAGCTGGCGGTTCAGCACGTAGAAGACGGAGTTCCCCGTCTTGCGCATCTTGGCCCGATCCGCGATCCGCCCCAGTCCGAAGAGGTCGCGGGTGGTCAGGCACGCCATCCCGTCGTCGAAGTCCAGGCGGACGCCGGCCTCCACCTTGGCCGCGATCTCCTGGAGACGCGGGTCGCGGGCAAGCGGGTGATTTCGGGCTGGAATGGTCACGCAGCGGCCTCCTGGCAGAATCGGCCCCCCATGATGGCCGGGGTGCCCCGATTTTTCAAGGACAGACCCGGCCGGGCGCGGAGGCCCCGAAACCGTTCTCCTCAAGGCCCGCCGGCCGTCAGCCGATCCCAGGAAAGGCCAGGGAACCCGGAACCCGACGAACGGAGGCAAGGCGCGTGGTCATCGGAAAGAGCTTTGCCTGGGGACACATGGGGAAGACGGGAGGGGACGCGACCTGGCGGCTCTTCCAGTGCGTCCCCGATCTCGTGGAGAGGGCGCACGACCCCACCGATCCGGCCAAGCACCGCCGCTTTGTGGAGGAGAACGTCCAGGGAAAGACGCTCGTCCTCAACCTGCGGCGGCTGCCATCCCTGACCCTGAGCTACGTGAACCACGCCCGGTTCCATGGTCTCGGGCCGGACCAGCCGGCCGGAACCGAGATCACGCCGGAGGAGGCCCTGGAGGAACTGAGGGCCGAACGGGTGATCCGCAACCATACGGACCGCGGGAATCTCACGATCCACCGTTGGCTTCGCATGGAGCATCTCCGGGAGGACTTCCTGGAGTTCGTGTCGACCCTGCGGCCGCTGACGTCCGCCGAGGTTCAAGCCGTCCGCGCCGTCACCACCAAGAAGCCCATGCCCTACGACCACGATCCCCGCACGTTCTTCAGCCCGGACCAGATCGTGCAGCTCTACGAGAACAGTCCCACCTGGGCGCGGTACGAACGCGAGGTGTACGGCGACCTCCTGTTGCCGGAGGCCGAGGCGAAGGCCGCATGGTGATCGGAAAGGACTTCGCGTGGGGCCACATCGGCAAGACCGGCGGCGACGCCACGAGCCGGCTGTTCCAGTGCGTTCCGGATCTGATCGAGCGCGCCCACGCGTCGGATGACCCGGCCAAGCATCGGCCGTTCACGGCGGAAGGCGTTCAGGACCGGAAGCTGCTCCTCAATCTGCGACGGCTGCCCTCGGTCACGCTGAGCTACGTGAACCACGCGCGACTCTACGGACTGGGCCAGGCGATGCCGCGCGGAACCCAGGTCACCCCGGCCCAGGCGATCGAGGCCCGGCGGGCAGAGCGCGAGCTTCGGATGCACACGGCCGACGGAACCCTGCCGATTCACCGCTGGCTCCGCATGGAGAATCTGCGGGAGGACTTCCTGGAGTTCGTCCGGACGATCCGCCAACCCACGCCGGCCGAGATCGACGCCATCCGCAGCGTCCCCACCAAGCCGCCGATGCCCTACGACCACGACCCGCACACGTTCTTCTCGCCGGAGCAGATCGCCCAACTGTACGAGGCGAGCCCCACCTGGGCCCGGTACGAGCGGGAGGTCTACGGTGACCTGCTCCTGCCGAGCAAGGCGGCTGCGGGGAAGGCCTCGGGCTAGCGGTAGAGCGCCTTCGTCTGGCCCCAGCTCGTCGCTTCCACGCTGACCGGACCGCAGCCCACGGGAAAGGCTCCGACCAGCCCGCAACCGATTCCCGCCGAAGGGGCGGCCGGGGAGTTCGACCGAATCGAGAAGTCGTCAAG
>BQJX01000326.1 GCA_021604925.1 Gemmatimonadota bacterium | reverse complement strand
TCGGTGGCCTGCTGCACTCTCAAGTCCAGCGTGGTGCGAACCACGAGGCCGTCGTGGTAGAGGCTCTCGGCGCCGTACTCGGCCACCAACTGCTGGCGGACGTACTCCACGAAGTAGGGTGCGCGCATGGAGCGTCCCTCGCGGTCGGACAGCACGATCTCCTCGGTCTTGGCGGCCTCGAACTCGGCGGCGTCGATGGTGCCGACCGCGAGCATCGCGGACAGCACCCGCTCCTGGCGGTTCTTGGCGTTGTCGAAGCGCCGGCGCGGGTCGAACAGGGTGGGGTTGGCCGGGATGCCCGCCAGCAGGGCGCACTCGGCGAGCGTCAGCTCGGAAAGCGGCTTGCCGAAGTACTCGCGCGCCGCGGAGGTGGCACCGTGCGCTCCGTTGCCGTAGTAGATCTGGTTGAAGTACATCCCCAGGATCTCGTCCTTGGTGTAGATGCGCTCCAGTCGGACCGTGAGCAGCGCCTCCTTGATCTTGCGGGTGACGGTGCGCTCGTGCGTGAGGAACAGGTTGCGGGCCAGCTGTTGCGTGATCGTGCTGCCGCCCTGCGACGTGCGCCCCACGCGGAGGTTGGCCAGCACCGCGCGGATCAACGCGGTCGGCTGGATGCCCCAGTGCTCGTAGAACTTGCGATCCTCCGTGGCCAGCACGGCCTGGATGAGCGGCTTCGGGATCTGGTCGAAGCGCGCCAGCAGCCGATCCTCGGCAAAGAGATCGCCCAGCGGTTCGCCGTTGCGGTCCAGGATGCGAGTGTTCGAGGGGGGCTCGATGCGCTCCAGGTGGGCCGCCGAGGGCAGTTCCCCCTGGAACCGGAGCAGGGCCGCGATGAACCCGCCGCCCGCCAGGAACACGAAGACGAACGTGAGGAACAGCCAGCCCTGGAGGAGACGGCGGATGGGCGGCAGCGCGGGCAGCGCCCGGCGGGTCTTCTTTTTCTCGGCCACGCGTTTCCCTCCCGCCGGGTCCAACCCCCGGGATCCTCGTCGGATCCCGGGGATCATGCCCCCGTCGGGATCCGTGGTCTAGCGCTGCAATACGGCCCGCTGGCGCAGTTCGCCCGCGTCGGCCCGCAGCGACAGGAAGTACACCCCGGACGGCATCGACCGACCGGTGTCGTTGAGGCCGTCCCACGAGACCGTGTGGGGACCGGCCGGCAGCCGGCCACTCGACAGGGTCCGGACCCGGCGACCACTCACGTCGAACACCGTGAGCGAATGCTCCGACGGGCTCGGCAGCGTGAAGCGAACATCCGTGGAGGCCGCAAAGGGATTCGGGATGGCCGCGGACAGCGCGAACGGCCGCAGTCCCTCGGACGGTCGGATGTCCGTCGTCGTCTGCACGACCGCGGATTCGTTGGCCGACCAGTAGCCCCAATCACCTTCTGCGTCCTGACCACGAACGGCGTAATAGTAGGTGCCGTCCGCCTTCCCGGCCACGGCAAAGGTGGTCGGCACGTTGGTGGTGGTCAGGCTGGTACTCGACCCCCAGTTCTGGACGGGGAAGACGTTGTCGACATAGATGCCCTCGTTGGCCACGCCGCCGTCCGTGTAGTAGCGGACCCCCAGGTTCACGGACTGCCCGACCCACGGCGACAGATCGAACGACATCGGAATCCAGCCGCCGGACGAACCGGTGATGCCGTTGTCCGCGTTGTTGCCGTTCGGGTCCGACATGGTCGTGTTGGTGCCGGCGAGATTCACGATGGAGCGACCGCCGTCCGTGGACAGCACGGCGTACGCGTAGTCCCAGTTCGACTCGATGCTGTACCAGGCGTCGAACGTGAAGAAGTCACCCGGCTGCACCACGTACGCTTCCTTGGACAGCATGATCCGGTTCAACTCGTCGCCGCTGCCGGAGTAGAAGGAGAAGGAGCCACTCTGTTGGCGGGACGAGGACTGTGTCCATCCACCGGCGTTGAACGCGCCCAGGCCGCCTTCGGCGCCGTCGGCGACGACGGACGGCCCCGTCTTCTCCACGACCTCGTACCGGACCGGCTGCGTGTCCGCGGTGGTCGGCGTGTTCCAGGTCACGTCGAACGAGCCGTTGGTGCTCAGCGGAATGGGATTCGTGGCGGGCTGTCCCGGAGGCGCCAGCTGGCCCAGGCGCGGTGCGTAGCGCAGCGCTTCCCACGCGCAGATGGAGCCCTCGGTCGTGAGCGTGGGGATGCGGGCGGCCGACGGTGCGAATCCGTCCGAAGACGTTCCGACTTCCGGGGTCAGTCCGAGATAGCTGGTGTGCCCGGCGCTGCCGTAGGCGAAGTCGTCGGTATCGCCGTTCACGATGTAGATCGCGCCGTTGGCCGGGTTGCCCGGCGTGTAGCTGTTCTGCGCCGAAACGATCTGACCCAGACCGGTCAGGATATCCTCGTCGACGGAGAGTCCCGGCTTGTAGCCCGGGCCCCACAGGAGAAGGTTGCCGTACGAGTGGTACGACAGGTGGATCACGAAATTCCGCGAGTTGATGAACGTCTGCATGTTGGCGACTTCCGGCTCGGAGGCCGGCGACGCGCCGCGGTAGGTACTGCTCCCGGTCGACCCGCTGGAGCCGTTGTTGTCGTGTCCCCACTCCGCGTCGTAGTTGCGGTTCAGGTCCACGCCGTAGCCGCCGCGCCGGTTCTTGCGCCAGTTCAGGTTTGTCGTCTCCACGTAGACGAGTCCGTCCGGATTCACCACCGGGATGATCCAGATCTCACGATTGTCGATCCAGTCGGTGGCGTCCGGGTCCGTGCCGTATCCGTTCAGAAGCGTGGTGGCCACGTGCAGCGGAATGATCACGGAGATGACTTCCCGGGCGTGATGGTTGCCGCAGATCAGAACCTCCGGCTCGTTCTCGTCCACGGCTGCGTTGTCGGAGATCTTGAGCGCCCACATCTCGCGTCCCTCCAGCGACTGTCCGATCGACGTCAGCTGCGTCAGCGCGGGGAAGGCCGTGGCCAGCGCGCTCAGTTCGGCTGCCGCTTCCGAGTAGGAGGTGTATTCGGGCAGGAAGCCGCCGCCGAGTCGCGTCTGCCGCTCGCGCTCCTCGTCCGTGGTCTCGATGGCGACGCGGTAGCCCTGGGCGCGCAGATCGTCCAGCTGCGCCTGCGTCACGGTGGCGTGCGTTCCCATCCCGTGGAAGTGATGGGTGTCCAGATCGGAGTCCATCAACGCCTTGAGCTGGACCTTGTCACTGGCCTCGACGTGGACTCGGATGTTGGCCCACTCGTCGGCGCCGCACACCTGCGCCGTCAGGAGAACCAGGAGAGCAAGCGAGAGATGGATGGACATTCGGCGCATGGATGGCTCCGGTCTGGGGATGGCCGATTCGGCCGGTACAAGGGGGGATGATGCCTACAACTCTAGAGAAGTCCCGCCGCGAGGTCAACTTGGCGCCGCAGAGGGGTTTCGTCTCGTCTCGATGCGCGGTTTTCGATACCATGCCGGGTTCAAACAGGAGTCGTGAACGCCATGTCATTCCCGTCCGTTGACGAGCAGATGCAACGAATCCGCCCCGGTCTGGAAGAGATCCTGACCGAAGCGGAACTTCGCTCGAAGTTGGAGAAATCGCGCAAGACCGGGCGCCCGCTGCGGGTGAAGCAGGGCTTTGACCCGACCGCCCCGGACATCCACCTGGGGCACACGGTCGGCCTGCGGATCCTGGAGCGCTTCCAGTCGCTGGGACACCAGGTGGTCCTGATCGTGGGGGACTACACCGCGCTGGTGGGAGACCCCAGCGGGCGCAGCGACACCCGCCCCCGGCTGTCCCGCGAACAGATCCTGGCGAACGCCAAGACCTACCAGGAGCAGTTCTTCAAGGTCCTGGACGAATCGAAGACCGAGATCCGCTTCAACGGCGAGTGGTTCGCCGAGATGCGGATGGCCGACATCCTGGAGCTGTCCTCGCACTTCACCGTGGCCCGGATGCTGGAGCGGGACGACTTCGAGAAGCGGTACAAGGCCGGCAGCCCCATCAGCGTCTACGAGTTCATGTACCCGCTGATGCAGGGCTACGATTCGGTGGTCATCCAGGCGGACGTGGAGATCGGTGCCACCGAGCAGACCTTCAACCTGCTGGCGGCGCGCTCCATCCAGAAGGACTACGACGTGGAGCCCCAGGTGGCGCTGACCTACCCGGTGCTGCCGGGCGTGGACGGCGTGCGGCGCATGTCCAAGTCGCTGGGCAACTACGTTGGGGTGGATGAGCCGCCGGAGGAGATGTACGGCAAGGTCATGTCCATCCCGGACGAACTCACGTCGATCTGGGCCACGCAGGTGTCGGCCTGGCCGCCCGCGCAGGTCGCGGAAGCGCTGGCCGGGATTCCGTCGGCGCCCATGGAGTGGAAGGGGCGGCTG
>BQJX01000325.1 GCA_021604925.1 Gemmatimonadota bacterium | reverse complement strand
AGAGTTGCCAGAGTTCGTCTTCCGCCGGGTGGATGAGATCCCAGATCCAATCCACCTGCCGGTTGCGCCACACGTAGTGGTGTCCGCCCTCGCCCCAGGATCCCTCCGGCAGCGCCACCACCTGGCGGGCCGGGCTCTCCTGCCACTGGCGTCCCACGGTGGTGATCTCCACCTGCTCGCTCGCGTGCAGTCGCTTCAGCACCGCTTCGATCCAGGCGACGCCCTCGTACCACCAGTGGCCAAACAGCTCCGCGTCGAACGGGGCCACCAGCACCGCCGGCGCCTCCGCGCCGCGCAGCGACGACTCCACCAGCTTCACGAAGTGGTCCGCGTGCACCTTGGCGCGTTCGGTCGCGGCGGCGGGGTCGTACACGGCCTTGTCCGCCAGGTCCGTGTCCGGACCGGTCACGCACCAGTAGCGCTGGCCGCCGCTGTCGGCCTTCTTGTGGAACTCCAGGTACGCGCCGTCGCCCGGGTAGCCCTGCTCGCCGCTCCAGACCTGAAGGCTCGTCCGCGGGTCGCGAATGAAGCAACCCACCTGCGGGGTCCTGTCGTTGGACCGGGCCACCCAGTAGGAGTGATGCGAATCCCGCGGCGCGCGCGGGCGCGGATGCGGGGGCGAGTCGGCGGCCGCGGCGTTCTGCAGATCCGTGCGCGTGTGAAAGAAGTCCGGGTACGAGCCGAAGCTGCGACCGCCCAGCAGCATGGCGGCATCCACCGGGAACCAGCTCAACCCCGCGCCGGCCACGTGCTCCTCCAGGCCGGGGCGATGCCGCGCGGGAGCCGCGCCGGTGGGCGACGTCCACATTCCGCCGGGGCGGTAGGCCATTTCGGGCAGCCAGATCCCGCGCGGCGCCTGGCCGAAGTAGCGCTCATGCGTGCGCCGCGCCAGCTCCAGCTGCAGAGCGATGGTCTCGTCCCGGCCGAGCAGCGGCAGGTACGCGTGCGTGGCGCCGCAGGTGGCCAGCTCCAGGGTGCCGCTCTCGGCGAGATCGCGAAACGCGCCCAGTACGTCGCCGCCGAGATCGTTCCGGTAGAAGGAAAGGGCTTCCGCGTGGAAGTCGTGCCAGTACCGGGCCGCCGCGGTCAGCTCCGGCGAGTCCTCCCGGGCAAACCGTTCCGTGTCCTCGGCGCCGGTGCGGATCCGCTCGTCCAGATACTCGCCCAGGATCTCCGGCAGCTCGGAGTGCGCCAGTTGCTCCGCCAGCACCGGACTCACACTCAACGTGAGTCCGCCCGGAATCCCCTTTGCGCGCAGACGCCGCAGCGCCGCGATCAGCGGGAGGTAGGTTTCGGCCACGGCCTCGCACACCCATTCCACTCCGTGGGGCCAGTGGCCGTGGCCAATGACCCACGGAAGGTGGGCGTGCAGGTGGAACGCGAATCGCTTACTTGGCATCCGCTCCGTCGTTTCCGACCGCGTCTCCGCCGCGGGCGACGGGGGCAAAGCCGATCCGCGGGTCATCGGCGTCCCGTCCGGGGAGGTCGATGCTGCCGTGCTTGTCCTCGTAGACGCGGACGTTCCGCTCCAGCAGCGCCGAGAGCGCCTTGGCGTGCTGCGGGGTCATCACGATCCGGGCGTAGATCTTGCCCTTTCGCGTGCCCGGGAGCGCCCGGGCGAAATCCAGCACGAACTCCGAGGGCGAGTGCGTGATGAACATGAGATTCGAGTAGAGGCCCTGCGCGATGTCGTCCGGAAGCTCGATGGGCAGCTGCTGCCCGGGAGCTCCCTGGGGCGGATTCTGATTCATGGCGGACTCCGAGGGTTCGGTGGATCGCGGCAGGGTACCGATCCCGGGCCGCGGCGGCAACCATCTCCGCGAGGTCCCGGCTGGGGCTGGACCCGCCTTCCGTGGTATAGTCTTCGTTCGAATGTCTCCCCCGTTCGCACTCTCTGCCTAGGTCGTCCAAAGCCCTGTTCCCCAGAACCCTGGAGTTCCTCGTGCCCCGTTGCTTCTCAGCCCTGCTTGTGGCCGGACTTCTCGTTGCGTCCTCGGCCCACGCCATCCCGCATCCGGACCGGATCCCCTCATACCGACTGCCCACCGCCTCCCTGGACGAGGTCAAGGTGGAGTCCAGCGCCCCGCCCGCGGCGCAGAGCGCCCTGGCGCTGACGCCGTGCGTGGGTGGCTTTGCGGGGGGATTTCCCTGCGACAACGTGGACCTGGCTTCGCAGATCACTCTGGGCGCCATGGGGGCCAGCTCCGGCGCCGATTGCTGGGGATGGACCGATCCGCTCGACGGCAAAGAGTACGCCCTCATGGGGTTGAACAACGGTACGGGTTTCGTGGACATCACGGATCCCTTGAACCCCGTGTACCTGGGAAAGTTGCCCACGCACACGTCGAGTTCCTCGTGGCGTGACATCAAGGTCTACGCGAACCACGCGTTCATTGTTTCCGAAGCCTCGGGGCACGGAATGCAGGTGTTCGACCTCACGCAGCTGCGCTCGGTGGCGTCGCCGCCGGCCACGTTCTCGAACACGGCGCACTACAGCGGGTTCGGAGCCGCGCACAACATCGTGATCAACGAGGCCACGGGGTACGCGTACGGCGTGGGCGCCAGCTCCTGCTCCGGCGGGCTCCACTTTGTGGACATCTCCACGCCGACGAGTCCCACCGGCGCCGGCTGCTTCTCCGCGGACGGCTACACGCACGATGCGCAGGTGGTGATCTACAACGGTCCCGACGCCACGCACGTGGGGCGCGAGATCGCCTTCGCCTACAACGAGGACACGCTCACCATCGTGGACGTGACCAACAAGGGCGCCCCCGTCCAGCTTTCGCGCACCGGCTACAGCGCCGACGGCTACACGCACCAGGGCTGGGTGACCGAGGATCATCGCTACGTGCTCATGAACGACGAGCTCGATGAGCAGAGCTTTGGGCACAACACGCTCACGCGCATCTGGGACGTGAGCGACCTGGACAACCCGTCGCTGATCGGAACGCACGCGGGCACCACGTCGGCGATCGATCACAACCTGTACGTGAAGGGCAACTTTGCGTATGAGGCCAACTACCGCGCCGGGCTGCAGATCATGGATCTGGCCGACGTGGCGGCCGGCAACCTCACGCAGGTGGCGTGGTTCGACATCTACCCGTCCAGCAACAGCGCCAGCTTCAACGGCGCGTGGAACGTGTATCCGTACTTCGACAGCGGCACTGTGATCGTGAGTGGCATCGAGCAGGGGCTCTTCATGCTGCTTCCGAACCTGGTCGTCGGCACGGGAAGCATTTCCGGCACCGTCACGCTTTCGGGCGAGTCGGACCATTCCGGCGTGACCGTCCTGGCTCCGGGTGCGGGCAGCGCGGTCACGAACGTGGCCGGCAGCTACACGATCACGAATGTGCCGGTGGGCAGCTTTGATGTCACGGCCAGCAAGGCCGGATTCGTGGCGCAGACGCAGGTGGGCGTGGCGGTGGCCGACGGTCAGAACGTGACCGGGGTGGACTTTGCGCTGAGCCCGCCCAGCGGAAGCGTCTCCGGCTACGCGCTCCTGTGCGACGGCGGATCGCCGGCCGGAACCCAGGTGAGTCTGAACACGGGTGAATCCACCACGACCGCCGCGGACGGCTTCTACCAGATCACGGGTGTATTCGACGGTACCTACACGGTGACCGCCAGCCGCGCCGGCTACCTCAACCAGGAGAACGCCGGAGTGGTCGTGTCCGGGGGCACCGGTACGAACGGGGTGCACTTCGAACTGCCGCTGAGCACCAGCAGCAACCCGGCCACATGCCCTTCGCTGGCGATCCCCGACAGCAACCCGACCGGGGTCACCTCGAACCTGTCGGTGGCGACCTCGTTCGTGCCCGACGTGATCTCGGTAGACGTGGAAATCTCGCACAGCTGGGTGGGCGATCTCAGGATCGTGCTGCAGCATCCGGATGGAACCAACGTGACGCTGATGGATCGACCGGGCGTGCCGGCCTCCACGAACGGCTGCTCCGACAACGACCTGAACATCACGTTCACCGACGCCTCGTCCGTGGATCTGGAGACGGTGTGCGGCGCCGGATCGCCCTGGTACGTGGGCGACGCGGCTCCGTCCACGCCGCTGTCCGCGCTGCTGGGCAAGAACGCCGCGGGCACGTGGAAGCTCACGGTTTCCGATCACGTGGGCAGCGACACCGGCACCATCGACTGCTGGTCGCTCAATCTCGTGAGTTCCGTGCCGTGCAACTCGGTGGTGGATGCGCCGAACGTGTCCAGCGTTCGCGAGGGCCTGCGCGCACCGCGTCCCAACCCGTTCGGAGCGGAGACGGAAGTGTCCTTCGCCCTGGCGCGGGACGAGGCCGTGACCGTTTCGGTGTACGACACCAGCGGTCGTCGGGTCC
>BQJX01000324.1 GCA_021604925.1 Gemmatimonadota bacterium | reverse complement strand
CTCCCCGGGCATCGCTGAGTACGTGTCCGGAGTGGCTCCGCTGGATGCCGTGATTCACCCGACCGGTTTTGCGAACCTGGAGATCGTACCGCTGGGACGCTGCTCGGACCGTTCGGAGGCGGAGCGGATCACGGAGCAACTCGGCGAGTTCCAGCGCTCGGTCGCCACCCGCTACGACTACGTCCTCGTGGACACCGACTACATCGGTTCGCCGTTCTTCTCGCAGACCGCCGTGAGCTCCGCCGACGGCCTCGTCCTGGTTGTTCGCGCCGGCAAGACCAATCGTCAGATCGCGGCCCGCGCCCTCGAGATGGTCCGGCAGGTAGAGGGCCGCGTGCTGGGCGTCGTGTTGAACCGGCGCGAGTTCCCGATTCCGAATTTCATCTACCGACGCCTGTAGCCGGGAGACTCGCATGAGCGCTGCGGGCACTCGTTCGACTCCCCCTTGGATGATCGGCTGTCTGCTGGTGGCCGCCGCGCTGAGGCTGTTTCGGATCGGTCACCAGCCACTCTGGATCGACGAGATGATCAGCCTCCAGCTGGCGACGTACGCCCAGGGCGCGGAGTTCTGGCGCGGGCTCCTCTCGGATATTCACGGACCCTTCAACTCCGCGCTGCTGCACGGGTGGATTCTCCTGGGCGACTCCGAAGGTTGGCTCCGATCGCTGTACGTGATCCCGGCGGTGGCCACCATCCCGTTCCTCTACCGCTTTGTCCGGGATCTCTTTGATGAGCCGGCGGGGCGGGCGGCCGCGTGGGTGCTCGCCATCTCGCCGTTTCACGTGTGGTACTCGCAGGAGATCCGCAGCTATTCGTGGGCGATCCTGTGGACCACGATCACGCTATGGCTCTTCCTCCGGATCTGGGACGGCCGGCGGGACGCGGCCACGTGGATGGGGATCGCGGTCACGCTGTCGCTGTCGCTGCTCAGCAACTTCAGCCTCGTGTTCCTGCTCGTCGCCACGTCGGCCCTCATCGCGGTGGTGCGCCCGCACGGGAGGAGCACGCTGCTGCGCTGGGGCGGCGTCCTGCTCTTCGCCGGGCTCGTGTTCCTCCCGTGGTTCCTGGACTGGTTCAGTCGAATGGGCGAAGTGCTCGTGACCACCGAAGGACGCCTGGGGGTTCCGCTGCGCGAAGCGGGTGGCTTCTCCTGGTCGGAGATTCCGTACGTGGGCTGGTCGTTCGCATTCGGCTACTCGCTGGGCCCGTCGTTGCAGCAATTGCACCTCGACCGATCCGTGGCCGCGCTGTTGCCGTACGCGCCGGTTCTTCTGCTGGGTGCCCTCACGGTGGGGATCTGCGTGGCGTCCGGTCTGGTTCAGGCCGGCCGGCGAAACCGAATGGTTCTGGTGCTGGGCTTCCTGTTCATTCCGCTGGCGTTGGCCGTGCTGCTGGCCACGCGCAATGTGAAGACGTTCCACCCGCGCTACCTCATCGTGGTGTTTCCGGTGTTCCTGGCGCTGGTCGGGGTGGGGTGGAGTCGTGGCGGCCGAGTCATCCGGACCGCCGGGTGGGCGGGGGCCGCGCTGATGCTGGTAGCGCTGGGGCAGCACTACTTCGATCCGGCGTACGCCAAGGAGGACAGCCGATCGGCCGCGCGTTTCATCGCGGAGCGGGAGGCGCCCGGGGACTCGGTGGTGGTCATCTACTCGTACCGGCCGTTTCGCCACTACTTCTCGGACACCGGCTCGGGACAGGCTCCGCTTCATCACGTGCACAAGCGGTTCCTGCGCACGGACGAGGAGATGAGATCCCACGTGGCGGATGCCAGCGAAGGCGCGTCGCGCGTGTGGCTGGTTCTTTCCCGCTGGTGGGACGTGGCTCCGGAAGCGCAGATTCGCCGCGCCTTCGAGGAGTCGCTGCAGGAACAGGACCGATGGGAGTTCCCCGGCGTGAAGGTGACCCTCTACGAGGGGAGGCGCGCATGAACTTCGGCCTCGGGAGCCCTTCCACGGAGCGGACGACCACGATCGAGCTGAGTCCGCTGGCGCGCGGAATCCTGGTCACGCTGCTGGTGATGGCGTCGATCTCCATCGGCACGGTGGTGGACCTCACCATTTTGGTGGCCGCCCTGGGTCTGTTCAATGTGGCCGTCGTCCTGTTTCTCCTTCTCAAGAAGGACATTACGTGGGGGTTCCTCTTCTACCTCACGGCCGTCATCTTCTTCCAGACCGGGTTCTGGATTCGGCTGCCCGGGTTCCCGGACCTCTACCCGGCGCGCATCGCGTCCATGCTGCTGTTCCTGGTGTTCATGATCCAGCTGCTGCTCGGGATGCGCCGGGCGCCCAAGCTGGGTCCGATCGAGAAGACCATGATCATCTTCCTGGTCATCATGGTGATCTCCATCCTGACGTCCGGGCAGCGCAAGTGGCTGATGCTCATGCGCGGCTATCTGTACCCGTTCATCTTCTACTACTTCGCGCGAACGGTGGTGCGCTCCAGCTCCCAGATGCGAATCGTGTTCTCCTACCTGGCGCTGGTGGGAATCTACTTCGCCGTGATGGGTATCTTCGAGAAGATGCACTGGTACCATCTGGTTTGGCCGCAGTTCATCGTGGATCCGAACCTGCGGGATCACGGACTCATGCGGTTGGGCTTCCGGGTGCGCGGCATTTTCCTGCAGCCGGCCGTGCTGGGCTGCGTGATGACCATGGGCTTCTTTCCCGCGTGGCACTACCTGAGCCGGGTGCGCGGAATCCTGCCGGTCCTCGTGCGGATGCTGCTGCTGGTCACCACCCCGGCCACGCTCTTCTTCACGCAGACGCGATCGGTGTACCTGGGATTCGCGATCACGCTGATCATCGCCGCCGGCTGGAGCCGAAAGCTCCGACCCTGGGCCATCGGAATGACGCTGGGCGCCATGCTCGCCGTGTTCCTGAACTGGGACAATCTGTCGGGCGAGGATCGCGACAAGGGTGGCCTGGCCACCATGAACACGGTCCACTACCGGGTGGTTCTGCTCTACGAGACCGCCGAGCTGTTCCTGGACAACCCGCTCTTCGGCGCCGGCTTCATGAACTTCCAGGAAGCTGCCATGCAGTACCGCAAGCCACGCGACGTGCCGTTCTTCGGACACATCGACCTGGGAGTCGGGGGGGTGGCAATCTCGCACAATATCCTTGTGACGATCATCGCGGAACAGGGCCTGTCGGGGATCATCCCGTACATGCTCATCTTCATTCTGATCTTCCGAAGATCCGTGCAGATCTATCACAAGCTCCCGCGCGACGGGATGATCTCACGCGACTACGTGGTCTGCGTGTGGTGCGCCATTGCGGCCTACTTCTCGAACGCGATGTTCCTGGAGCTGCGCTACTTCGAGTACATCAACGTGCTGTTCTTCTTCATCGTGGGTGCCATGTTCGGACTGGACGATGCGATTGCGGAGGGGGAAGCGGATATCCTGGAAGACCCCCCGGCGCCCGTTCACACCCCGATGCGACGCTTTGCGCCGGTGGGCAGGACGTCATGAGAATCGCGCTGTGCACCGAGTTTCCGGCCCAGGGGGACCGCGTCGTGGGTGGCGTGGAACAGGTAGCCCGTGGTTTGGCCGCGGGGTTTGCCGCGCGCTCCGGTCTGGAAGTGCACGCGGTCAGCTTCCACGCCGGACTGCCGGCGGCCCGCCGCGACGAAGTGGCGGGGGTGACGGTCCATCGGTTCCCGCTGCCCCGGAGATTCGGCAACGTCACGCTGGGCGCGGAGGAGCGGCGACTGACCCGCGATGCGCTTCGTGGCATTGCGCCGGACGTGGTCCATCCTTTGGGGCTGGGACCCAAGGCGCTGGGCGCGGCGGACGCCGGTTATCCGTGGGTCGTGAGCATCAACGGCATCCAGTCGAACGAGGCGCGGACGGTCGGCGGCTGGAAGAACGGACTGCGGGCGTGGGCGTTCTCGCGGATGGAAGACGAGAGCCTGCGAGCCGCCCGGCACGTCATCGTTCCGAACGAGCAGGTGAGGGCCATGCTGGGCGATCGCATCGGTTCGTCGATCGTGCATCAGGTCGAGAACGCCGTGGATGAGAGTTTCTTCGCGCTGCCCGCGGGGGGCGAGCCGGGCCGCATTGTGTGTGTCGGCCGACTGCTGCCGCTGAAGGCGCCGGGCGACCTGGTCGACGCGGCGGCGGAGCTGGCCCGATCCGGGCGGGAGTTTCGGATCCGCTTTGTGGGTCCGGCGGACCGCCCGGAGTTCCTGGACGAGTTGCGGCGGAAGGTCCGGGATCTAGATCTGGAGGGGCGGGTCGAGTTCCTCGGGTTCCTCTCGGACGCCGAGCTTCTGGCGGAGCTGCGGGCGGCGTCGATTCTCGCGCACCCGTCGCTGGTGGAAGTGGCGCCGCTCGCGGTCATGCAGGCCATGGCGG
>BQJX01000323.1 GCA_021604925.1 Gemmatimonadota bacterium | reverse complement strand
CATGCCGGTGGCCGCGTTCAGTCCGTAGATGAAGCCGGAGCACGCCGCCGCCAGGTCAAAGGCCGCCGCCTTGCTGGCGCCGATCTCGGCCTGGATCAGGCACGCGGTGGACGGGAACAGCATGTCGGGCGTGGCCGTGGCCACCACGATCAGGTCCACGTCCTTGCCGTCAATGCCCGCCGCCTCCAGCGCGTTCCTGGCGGCCTGGGTCGCGATCATGGACGTGGTGGTGCTCTTGTCCGTAATGCGACGTTCCTTGATGCCCGTCCGCTCCACGATCCACTTGTCCGTGGTGTCCACCATCTTTTCGAGATCCGCATTCGACAGGACGGCGCTGGGCGTGTGCGACCCCGTTCCCACAATGCCGATGGCGGGGTCAGCCAGGTACTTGCTCAAGATCCTGCCCCTGCAATTCGGTTTGGATGTGGTCATTGATCCCCTCTTGCGCAAAGCGGATCGCCACGTGGATCGCGTTTTTGATCGCCTTCGCCGACGAACTTCCGTGCGAGATGATCACCACTCCGTTCACTCCCAGCAGCGGTGCACCGCCGTATTCCTCGTAGTCCAGTTGCTGCGACAGGCTGCGGAACACCGGCTTCATGAGCAGGCCACCCAGTCGATGGCGCAGGTCATCGCCGATCTCTTCGCGGATCAGCCGCATGATCAGGTGCATGACGCTCTCGGAGAACTTCAGCACCACGTTTCCCACGAACCCGTCGCAGACCACCACGTCCGCGCCTCCGTGGAACACGTCCCGCCCTTCCACGTTGCCCACAAAGTTCAGCGGGCTCGCTTCCAGCAGCGGATACGACGTCTGGACCAGCTTGTTCCCCTTGGAACTCTCCTCGCCGATGTTCAGCAACCCCACCTTGGGATTGTCGCGACCCATCACGCAGCGCGCGTAGATGGAGCCCATGACGCCGAACTGGAGCAGGTGTGCCGGAGTACAGTCCGAGTTCGCGCCCGCGTCCAGCAGAACCGCGCCGCCGGTGGGGCTGGGAAGGAAGGTGGCAATCGCCGGGCGTCGCACGCCGCGGATCCGCCCCAGAGTGAGCAGCGAAGACGCCACCACCGCTCCGGTGCTGCCCGCGGAGACCAGGCCGTCCGCGCGTCCGTCCTTCAGCAGGCGCGTGGCCACGCTGATGGACGAGTCCTTCTTGCGGCGAACCTGGCGCGCCACGTCCTCGCCGGCCTCGATGCGTTCGGATGCGTGCACGATGCTCAGGCGCCGGTCGTCGTGGAAGCCGATCCGCTTCAGCTCCGCGCGGAGAACCGCTTCGTCACCGACAAGGATCACCTCTGCCTTGAGGTCGGCATCCCGCAATACATCGACAGCCCCGGCCACCTCGATGGCGGGTGCACCATCCCCGCCCATCGCATCGACAACGATCCTCATCCCATCCCATCCTGCGATCCGGTCCAGCAGGTTCGACTAAGCGTCGTCCTTACCCGCCATGACCTTCCGCCCGCCGTAGTGGCCACAGTGCAAGCAGACTCGGTGGGGCATCTTGACCTGTCCACACTCCGGACAAAGATTCCGGGTGGGCTGCGCCAGGGCCAAGTGTGAACGCCGTTTGAGCTTCCGGGTCTTGGAGATCCGGTGTTTGGGCAGTGCCATCGTTCTACTCCTTCGGAGACTCGGTCGAGAGATCTTTCAGCGCGTCCCAACGCGGATCTCTCCGGGAGGAATCGCAGTCGCACTTCGACTCGTTGCGATTCACCCCACACACGGGACAAAGGCCGCGGCACTCGTCGCGGCACAAATTCTTGATGGGCTCATCCAGGATGACGGCCGCGCGAAACGCCACGGCCAGGTCCAGGGTGCTGCCCTCGGGATCCAGGCGGATCACGCCTTCCGCGATCTCTTCCACGCCCGCCGACTCGTCGGCAGGATCCAGGAACACCTTGGCCTCCAGTTCGATCGACACGTCCCGATCGAAAGGAACCAGGCAACGATCACAGGCGGAAACCACGTTTCCCGACAGGGAGCCACGGACTCGACAGTCGTCGAACGCGTACGACAACGCCCCGTCGAAACGGAAGTCCCCCAGCGAGACATCCGTATCCACGTGCAGCGGTGCGCCGCCCTCGACGACCAGCGGGTGCGTGCCTTCCGTGAGCCCATTCAGATCGATCACGGTCGATCCGGGGACCAGACTAGGGTTCCAGGTCATTGATGTCAAACCGGAAGCGGCCCCGGGGACGGGATCTCCGGAGCCGCCAATCCATTGGAATGGTGTCCCTTAGACCACTTCTGCCGTCATGGACGGGAAGAAATGGGGGATCTCCTTGGCCGCCGATTCCGGGGAATCCGAGGCGTGAACGGCGTTGTTCTGGATATTCGAGGCGTACAGCTTGCGAACGGTGCCCTCCGCGGCTTCCGCGGGATTGGTGGCACCAATGAAGGTCCGCAGCGAAGCGATGGCGTCCTCTTTCTCCAGGACCATCGGGATACACGGTCCGGAAGTCATGAACTCCACCAGCTCGCCGTAGAACGGGCGCTCGCGGTGGACCTCGTAGAACTTCTGGGCGGATTTCTCGGTCAGGTGCTCCATGCGGAGCGCCTTGACGGTGAAGCCTCCCTGGCCCTCCAGCATGGCCAGGATGTTGCCTGCGTTGCCCGCCGCGGTGGCGTCGGGCTTGATGATCAGAAGCGTCCTCTCGACGGCCACTGTGCAAATCCTCCGTTGGGGGTATTCCGGCGGACAGTGTACCGGGATTGGGGGGGTAGGACCAGTGCTGAGGGGGGGGGGGGGGATCGGGTCCCCCTAGGGACGGCCGATTGACCTCGGAGGGGCGGTTCACAGCTGCGAGCGAAGCGAGGCTTCTGGATGCGTGGATTAGGCCACTAGCGTATCGCGCACAACTGATCCCTACACCAATTCGCGAACACCTGATCAGTGACGCGACAGAATCTACGCACAGTCTCCGTCATTTCCTGAACCTCGGCGGGCGTCTTGGACGCGTTTGGATCGCCGTGCGCGATCTTGTTCCTCGTGTCGACCAGGTGGTCAATCATGTTCACTGTGGTTTGGTAGTGAGCCTGAAGTGTAGCTCCCATTTCTTGCTGGTATTCGGCGAAGCCGAATCGGTTGAAGTACTTCTTCACCTTCTTGAAGGCCGGGTTCGCGAAGCCCTGATTGAAGCGTTCCGAGGATAGTGGGTCAGGGAAGGGTCCCGTGCGCGACCACGAGGCCAGGTCACGTTCAATGAACTCGAATACCTTGAGAGCGATCCGACTATGGTCCGCCGTGTCCCGGACTTCGGAGAGGAGGTCTTTCGAGAGATGGTAGTAGAATCGTGTTGAGACCGCATTGCGAGGTACCGCCTTTGCGTGGATGGAGTCGAGCGTCACGTCACCTAGCTCTCTAACATATGCTTCGAGATGGGCGCAGAGGAGCACAACGGCACTTCGACACAGAGCGTTTATCTCCTTGGATGCGCCGATTGGATCCGTCTTCTCGCTTTCCGAGGCCAGGCGCCTCAGGGTTTCGACCTCGTCGAGCTGCTTGACCAGGCTGGAGTACGCTGGCGTGAACTGCGCCATCAGCCGAGTACTCCGTTGACCCTGGTATCCCAGAGCTCAAACCTTCTCTTGGTGCGACTCTTGTGGTCGACCGCTCGACTGATGAGATCGTTGAACTCCTCGTCTCCGAGTAGCGTTTCGTAGCCTGAGCGAAACTTGTCCCTGATCTCGGGCGCGCGTTGCGAACCGACATGGACGGCTGTCATCATGGTTAGATCGAACAGCGCACGGTTTATCGCGACCGGCTTCTCAACAGGGATTCTGCGGAAGCACTCATCTGGTGCCAGCCAAGCCAGAGCCGCGTCAATCGCTCTCTCCCACTGAGAGCGCAACTCATCGATCCCCGCTTGGGAGTAATTCATGCCCTTCTGTGCTGTTTCGTTCAGCCAGAGCTTCTGCGGCGTCGAATACGAGTCCAGACCGCGCATATGGAACGAGAAGAAACGTAAGGCAAGCTCCTCATCTCGCATGCGCTTGTCTGGAGCCTTCTTCCTCAGGATGCGAAGCCAGGGGCCGTATGTCACAACGTCCTTGAGGAGCTCGTTGAGGGTGCCTCGGAACATACAGTTGCGCAGTTCTTGGGCGTTGAGTGGAACTGTGTTCGTGTTCAGCCGCTGGAAGACGTCGAACTTCACGGCTGGATGGGACTCGTTTGTGACCGCTATGAGTCTCAGGGTATGCGTCTTGAGCTTTGAACCGCCCCGGGAATCCCGGAGGCTCCCAATCTTGAGTAGGATGGAGCCATGGGGAATCGACCGAGGTACTCGCCGGAGATCCGGGAGCGTGCAGTCCGGATGCTTTGGGAGCAGGAGAAGGAACACGACTCGCAGTG
>BQJX01000322.1 GCA_021604925.1 Gemmatimonadota bacterium | reverse complement strand
GCGACTCTTCGCGTCGCGGACCAGGAGAATCACGACGTGCGGCAGGAAGAACGCAACAATCGCGAAGGTCGTGACGAGATGAACGGTGGACCACGCGTAGGTGATCCGCGTGCCGAAGAGGCCCTGCCACGTGAGAATCACCCCGGCCACCGCGTTCAGCAGCACCGCGAAGAACGCCACGTACCCGGTGACCATGGAATGGGACCACGAACGACCGCGGTACTTCAGCCAGTGACTCGCCTGGTAGGCCAGGAACGGGACCAGGAACGCCAGGCCCGCCACGGTGTGCAGCAACACCATGAACTGGTTCGGGACACTGAAGGGGAGCAGCCAGATCGAGAGCCCCGAGATGGTCTCGAACACCAGAAGTCCGGAGACGAAGATCGCGAGGCGCGACCCCCACTCACGGGCGCGAGGATGAAGAGTGGTTTCCGAATCCATGAGGACCCCCGTGAAAGATGTCGGGTACGGTGGACCTCGATTGTAGCAAAAAGCGGACTGAACAATCCGCAATTATGTGACCGGCTGGCCGGGGCCGGGTCGGCCCGGGCGGCAAGGGCGCCTACTCGGCCGCTTTCATCCTCATCAGGCGCTTCTGGTACCGCCCCTGGACGACATCCGTGAGGACCAGCACGCCGATCACGAAGTAGAAGGTGGCCTTGCTCATGGCTGTCACCGCGTGCCCGAAGAAGTGGAGATGGGCCAGGTGCCCGCCTTCGGACAGCAGCATGATCCCCACGATGAACAGCACGAAGAGCCCCAACACCTCGTACATCCGGTTCTTGCGGAGGAACTCCGAAACCGTGTCGGCCATCACCAGCATCAGGGCGGCGCCGATCACGATGGCGGTTCCCATGACCCAGAACACGTCGCTCAGCGCCATGGCACTCAGGATCGAGTCGAAGGAGAACACCAGGTTCATCAGCACGATGGACGTGATCACGCGGCGCACCGATCGCGTGGACCGCTCCTCGTGCCCTTCCTCCTCCAGGATCATCATGTGCAGGATCTCGCGCGTGGCCGTGTACAGAATGAATCCACCGCCCAGGAGGACGATCACGGCGTGCAGGTTGAACGATCCGGACAGGAACGAATGGTGCAGCGTGAGAAGCGGCGTCTGGAAGCGATCGATCACGCGCATGAGGATGAACAGCAGGGCGATCCGCAGCACCATGGCCACGCCGATGCCGACCCGCCGCACCATGGCCTGTCGGGCCGCCGGCGCGCGCTTGGACTCCAGCGAGACGTAGAGCAGGTTGTCGAATCCGAGGACGCCCTGCAACAGCGTCAACAGGGCCAGCGTGATCAGGTTCTCCACCATCGAAGGGCTCCCGGTTAGCGTTCGTTCCAGCGTTGATCCTCGAAGAACGAGGTCATCCACCCCGTGAGATCCGGGGACTCCTGAAGCATGCGCTGCCTGCCCTCCGCCCAGCGGGCGCGCGAGGAGTCGTCCGTCAGAAGTGCCGTTGCCGCCTGCAGCGCGGCCCGTGGGTCTGCTTCCCGGCGGACCAGACCGAAACGGTCGTGCAGATCGTCCAGGTAGCCGCGGGGCGAGTCCGCCACGTAGATCGACGGCACGCCGAGAACCGCCGCCTCCGCCGCAACCGTGGCACTCTCGCCGATCACCAGATCCGCTGCCGCCACCGCGTGGTGCATCCGATCGAGGGCGGGGAGCGGACTCGCGTTCCAGCCGGGATCCCACGGGTCCTCGGTGGACACGAACACCCGTCCGCGTTCGGCGAGCGCCGCCACGAACGCGGTCCGGTCGCGAACCCCGTGCACGCCGCCATCATGGCTGGAGGTGAGCGAGACGAAGCGGACCAGGATCAGCGCCTCGTCGTCGCCCACGCCCAGCTCCGACCGGGTTCCGGGGTCCGGGCGAAACCGGAGCGGATGCAGGTACGCGAGTTCGTGATAGCTGTCGTGCACCACGTGCCGCGGTCCCGCGCTTCCGCGAAACGAACGGCCCGTGATGTAGGCCGTGGCCCACCGTTGCGCGACGCGATTGGCCTGCGTGGCTGTCTCGTTGTTGTAGAAGATGGCGGTCGGTATGCGGCGACGCTTTCCCGCGAGCACCGCCAGCGGCCCCATGCAACCGGTAATGACGTGGGGCCGGAACTCGCGCGCCTGCCGGTCCAGGGCCGTGAGCCGGTGCCGAGCCTCGCGCCACAGGCCGAGCTGCCCGCCGCGCCGCTCGCTGATCGGGTCGTGGGGAATCCGGCGGGCGTCCAGCAGTTCGCACGTCACGTCCTTCCGGCGCGAGGCGACCCGGAGTTCGTGTCCGCGCTCCGCCATCTCCCCGTGGAACGCCGCAAAGAAGTGCACGTGCGCGGGATGGAGGATGTCGATCAGAATCCTCACGTAGCGACTCGCGGCCGCTGCACGAGCCGAACCAGGAGTGTCACCCCGCCCACCAACAGCGAGAGGACCGCCATGGCCAGATAGACCGCAGCCACGCGCGCCGGATCCGCGCCGATCCGCGCGAAGAGGGCCACCATCACCGTCTCCCGCACGCCCAGCCCGCCCACCGAGATGGGCACCTGGGACACCAGCATGCCGATGGCGTGGATCCCCAGGATGCGATGCCAGGGGAGGGGCTCTCCGCCGCCAAGCGGTCCGCCGAGCGGTCCGCCGAGCGGTCCGCCGATCGACCAGGCGATCAACCCCAGGGCGGCGGTGGTGACGCCGGCGGCCAGCAGGAGGGAGGCGGGGTGGCGGCGAGGGACGTCGACCAGGGCTTCCTGCAGGGAGCGGAGGCGGGGAATGCGGCCCAAGGCCCAGCCGGCCGCGAGGGCCGCGCCGAGGACCAGTGCACTCACGCCCAGCACGCGGAGCGCGAACCCCGGTTCCTGCACGAGGAACAGCGCGGCCGCGCCGGACGCCGCGGTGATCACCACGAACGATACGCTCTTGTTGAGCAACAGGGCGGCCGCGCCGGTGCGCAACGGAACGCCATCCCGGTGCAGAATGGAGGGAAGCGACCACTCGCCGATTCTTCCCGGGAGGATCGCGCCGAACGAGCGCGACAGGTGCACGGCCCACAGGGTCGAACGCCAAGGTGCGCGCTGGGACAGTGCGCGCAGGAAGATCCCCACGTTCAACGCGGCCGCGGACAGCATCACGACGGCCGGGAGCAGCAGTCGCAGAAGGTCGTCGGCGGAGAGCGCCTGGAGTTCGCCCAGCACGGCGGACGGATCCAGCCGTCGCACCAACCAGGCGACGAGCGCAATTCCCAGCAGCAGCCTTGGAACTCCCGTCCCCATTCGCACGGACCCATCCCCTCCCAAAGTCCGGAGCCGACATCCGGGGCCATTATAGTGTAGGGTGCGGCTGTCGGGCGGTTCCAACCACGGAGACGCATCTTGAAGCTCGTGATTCAGATCCCGTGCCTCAACGAAGCGGACACGCTCCCGCGCACCCTGGCGGACCTGCCTTCGCGGATCCCGGGGTTCGACGAGATCGAGGTCATCGTGATCGATGATGGCAGCGCGGACGGCACTCGCCGCGTCGCCGAGCGGCTGGGTGTGGCCCAGGTGCGCCGCTTTGCTCGCACCCGCGGACTGGCGCGCGCCTTCTCCGCCGGTCTGGACGTGGCGCTGTCCCGCGGCGCGGACGTGATCGTGAACACGGATGGGGATCACCAGTACGCCGGCGCCGACATCGCGCGACTGGTGCGACCGATCGCGGCGGGAGATGCGGATCTCGTCATCGGCGCTCGCGACATCCAGGCGATTTCAGGGTTCTCGCGAAGGAAGAAGCTGCTCCAACGCGTGGGAAGCGCCGCCATCCGCCGCCTGTCCGGATGTCCGATCACCGATGCGCCGTCCGGGTTCCGCGCGTTCTCGCGGGAAGCGGCGGAGCAGATCGTGATTCTGTCCGGATTCAGTCACACCCTGGAGACGCTGCTGCAGGTGAACCGGCTCGGGTTGTCCGTGCGCGAAGTCCCCATCCGGGCGAACGAGCGATCCCGACCCTCGCGCCTGGCGACCAACACCGTGGACTACCTGTTCCGATCGGCGCTGGCACTGGCGCCGGCCATGGCGGCGCATCAGCCGAGGGTGTGCCTGATCGGTGCACTGGTCGGTGCGCTTCTGCTGGCGGCGGGGCTGGGCGCTGCGCTGACTCCGGCCGGAGGCGTGGCGATTCTGAGCGGACTTCTGGTGGCGGTGGCGAGCGTACTCTGGATGACCTCGCGCGCCGACTGGATGCGGCAGGCCCGTCGTCGCGACGCCTTCCGCGCTTCCATCGTGGAGCATCCGGCGGTCGCCGCGCGCGAAGAACTGGCCGAGCCCTGGGCGATGGTCGGCGGTGCCCCGCGCGGCGCGCGACGTGAACCGTAGCGCGCGTTCCTTCTTGCTGGTCTTCCTGTTGGC
>BQJX01000321.1 GCA_021604925.1 Gemmatimonadota bacterium | reverse complement strand
GGACAGCGCAGCTCCAGCTGCCACTCCGGCCCCGGCACTCAGCACGATGCCGGCCATCGCCGCCGCGACCGCGCGCGGCCAGCCGACCCGGCAATCCATCCCGGGCTTCCCGTTCACTCCAGGATTTGCCATGATGCGCCTTCCCTTCGGATCATCGATGAACCCAGGAGAGATTCGTGAAAGGTGTCGCCGTCCCGTGGACCCGACTTGGCACTATGGCCGCGCTGACCCTGCTCTGGGTGGGCTGCGGCGGTGAGCCGGCGACCCGGACCGAACCGGAAGCGAGTCCCGCCACCGAGGCTACCGCAAACCAGGTCCCCGCGACGAGCCCCCCGGCCGCGGACACCGCGACCCCGGCACCCCCCGCGCGGATCGCCACGCCCAGGATCACCGCCGACTCCCTGCTGGCGCGGTCGGACACGCGGGCCAGTCTGCTGATCCTGGACACGCGATCCCACGACGAGTTTCGCCAGGGCCACGTTCCAGGCGCCATCCTCATTCCGCACGACCAGGTTGCGCGCCGGACCGTGGAGATCATGGCCTGGCAGAACCGCGACGTGGTGGTCTACTGCCGAAGCGGGCGCCGGGCGGAGTACGCCGAGAACCAGCTGCGCGAGGCCGGCTTCACGCGGCTGTTGCATCTGGAGGGGGACTGGCGGGCCTGGTCCGCCGCGGGTCATCCGGTGGAGAAGTAGCGGCCGTTGGCCACGCGACGCCCGGAGTGCGAACGGCGCCCCACGGCCCGGCGTGAACCGTGAGCCCGGCGTGCGCCGTGACTCACTTGGCCACATCCTAGACGTACGGCCCCACAATCAGCTCCAGCCGCTGCTTGGCCGCCGCGGTCATCGCCTCCGGCGCGGTGAGCAGCGCGAACTTCAGGCTGCCGCGGTGCGGGTTCTCGAGGTCCGCCGGCAGGTCCCGGCACAGATGGCGCACCGTTTCCTTGGCGTGCGCCACGTTCGCGCTCAGCGTGCGCATGACCTCGTCCACGGTCACGTCGCCGTGCTCCTCGTACCAGCAGTCGTAGTCCGTGGCCAGGGCCAGCGTGGCGAACGCGATCTCCGCCTCGCGGGCCAGCTTGGCTTCGGTCAGGTTGGTCATGCCGATCACGTCGGCGCCCCAGCTCCGGTAGAGGTTGCTCTCCGCCCGGGTGGAGAACGCCGGCCCCTCCATGCACACGTAGGTTCCCCCGCGATGCACCACCACGCCGGCCTTGTCGGCCGCGTCGGCCAGCGGCCCGGCCAGCTCCTGCGTAATGGGGTCGGCGAACATCACGTGCCCCACCAGCCCGTCCTCGAAGAACGTGGCGTCGCGCGTCTTGGTCCGGTCGATGTGCTGATCGATCACGACAAAGTGTCCCGGCTCGATCTCACGGCGCAGGCTTCCGCACGCGGAGATGGCCACCAGGAACTCCACGCCGAGCTTCTTCATGCCCCAGATGTTGGCGCGGTAGTTGACCTCGGACGGATTCACCCGATGGCCGCGGCCGTGGCGCGACAGGAACACGAGGTCCCGACCTTCCAGGCGGCCCGTGATGAACGCATCCGAGGGCGCGCCGAACGGCGTGTCCAGGGCGACCTCGCGGCGCCCCTCGAACCCATCCATCTCATAGAGACCGCTGCCGCCCAGAACTCCGATGGGTGACGACAAACGGCCTACCCCTCGCTGGACGACGACGCGCCCGGCGAAAGCTGGAACTCCTGCGTGCCGATCACGTCGCCACTCTCGGTGAGGATCTCCACGCGGCAGGTTCCGGTCCAGCTCGGCTGAATCGTCTTGGCGCTCCAGCACCGCCAGTGCGATGCACCCACATTGATCGGGATCTCGTTGACGAGCCGGTCGCCCACGTACCAACGGTGGAAGACCTGCGTGGGGGCATCGGCGTTCAATACTTTGGTAAAGCACCAGAGCTTGCCCACGTCGCTGCTGAACTGCTCGGCTTCGCCCACCGGCGTGCGCTCTTCCACGCCCAGACAGACGGCGAGCTCGGCCAGCGAGATGTCGGCCGTGCTTTGGGCACCTTTGGCGGCCGGCGCGGGATCCGCGGGGGCCGGGGCGGCCTCGGCGGGCGTGGCGTCGGCAGGCTTGGTCTCGGACTGGACCGGCGTGTCCTGGGCAAGCGCCACAGTGGAGGAGGCGACCAGGAGTCCGGCCACGATCATCAGGCGCGAGTTCATTGCAATTCTCCCTGCGTCAACGTTGTGGAAAATGCATCGGAATCTCCTAGTTACCGCGTCGGGGGCCACAACGCAAGCCGGGAGGGGCCGTCGGCTTGAATCGGCGGCCTGGGCGCGTGGTATCATGGACCCTGGTTTCTTCATCCTGCTCTCTCATCCGAGGATCCGCCGTGCTCCCGTGCCCCCCAACCCGTCGCCCGGCCCGGCCGGCCGGGCGGCTCGCCGTGGCCCTCCTGGCGGCTCTCCTGCTCCCGGAGATCGCCCCCGCCGCCCCGGTTACTCCCCACTCCAATCCGCGTTGGCTCGCCCAGGGCAACGGCGAGCCGCTCTTCCTGTGCGGCCCGGCCGACCCGGAGGACTTCTTTTTCCGCGGCAGCGAGAATCCGGACGGCACGCGCAACGGTGACCAGCAGGCCATCGTGGACAAGATCGTGGGCACCGGCGCCAACTCCTTCTACGTGATCGCGGTTCGGTCGCACGGGGGCGACGGGTCCAGTTCCCACAACCCCTGGATCAACCACGACGAGGATGACGGCCTGAACCAGGACATCCTGGATCAATGGGACGGGTGGCTGTCCCAGATCGACGCGGCCGGGATCGTGACCTTCTTTGTGATCTACGACGACGGCTCGGAACCGTGGTCCACGGGCACCTCGGTCGGAACGGCGGAACGCGACTTCTTCCGGGACCTCGTGAACCGCTTCGAGCATCTGGACAATCTGATCTGGTGCATCGGCGAGGAGTACGAAGAAGCCTACACGGCCACGCGGGTGGAACTGCTGGCCGCCGCCGTGGACGAGGACGACGACTACGACCATCCCATCACGGTCAGCCAGCTGAACGGAACCACGTTCCACTTCCCGACCGATCCGAACCTCAGCTCGTTCGCGATGCAGATCAACGACACGCTGGTCTACAACACCATTCACGGTCGAGTGAAGTCAGCGTTCAGCAACGCGGCCGGCCAGTACAACGTGAACGTGATGGAGATCCGCTTCCACTACACCACGCGCGAGGAAACGCGCAAGCGGTGCTGGGCGGCGGCCATGGGCGGCGGCTACGTGATGGTCCACAGGATGTTCATCATCGATACGCCGGTGGAGGCCATGGAGGACTGCGGTCGCCTGGTCTCGTTCTTCCAGTCCACCCCGTTCGACGAAATGGAGCCGCACGACGAGCTGGCGCGCGGCGATGCCAACTACGTGTTCGGCGATGCGGACGCCGGGTGGATCGTGTATGCGGAGGCGGCTGCGGGTCCGATCGGGCTGTCGATCCCGCCCGGCTATGCCGGTCCGTACGACCTGCGCTGGTTCGACTGCGAGAGCGGCGTCAGCGTGGAACAGACCGGAGTCCCGCTGATCGAAGGCGACAATCTCGCGTCCATCCCCGGCGGGATCGGCAACGAGGTCGCGGTCTCGGTCACGCCGAGCACGGCGGCGGTGTCGGTGCAGTCCGGCCTGCGATGGTTGAGCTGGGGCAACGTGAAGTCGCTGTTCCGGTAGGTCGGCAGGGCGGTGTGCGGTGGGGCCATCCCGGCGGCGTCCACCGCTGGGGGCCTCCGGACGACCCGGCCGGGCGCCCATCCCGCGCCCCACCTCACAGCCTGGCGATCTGATCCGTGGCGATCCATCCGCGGAGTTCGCCCGGCAGCGAGATCTCCGTCCAGGAGCCGCGCTCGCCCTCCACGACCACCTCGGCTCCTTCGTGGAGCACAAAGGCCGTGTCGAAGGTTTCGCCCGGGCCGTTCCGCACGGTCGTCTCCCGGGCCAGAACCACGGCCTCGTTGTGGCTGGAAACGCGCTGGTGTACCACTGCCGTCAGCACGAGCGATGCGGCCCAGAGGACCAGGAGCACCACCAGCGCCCGGGACCACATCCGGCGCGCGCCCGTCGCCAGCTGCCAGGCCACCGCCGCCAGGCCGGCCAGAACCCACAGCGCCACCGGCAGCCGGATCATCTCTTCGCTCGTCACGCGGTCCAGCCAACCCTGCACCTTGGTATCGGTGGGGGCAGCCGGATCGATGGAGTCCAGGGCCAGGAAGCGCGCGTACTCCAGGTTGGCGCGGATGTCCTCGTCGCGCGGAGCCAGCGCCAACGCGCGTCGGTAGTGCCAGATCGCAAAGCCGAGCCGCCCCGCCTTGAAGCGGGCGTTGGCCAGGTTGTAGTGCACGGCGGCATCGTCCACGCCGGTGGCGAGCACTT
>BQJX01000320.1 GCA_021604925.1 Gemmatimonadota bacterium | reverse complement strand
GAATGGGCGAGTCTGGTATTCGAGTACCCGGAGTTCCCCGAGGGGGGCGGGCACTACTGCATCGGTGCGGTCCTGCAGCAGACCGATGACCCCACGAACCCCAGTGCGGCGAACCTCTCCAACAACGTCGCCCAGGTGAACCACTCCATTCTCATGGATCGCGGGTCCCTGGGAGCTCCGGCGCAATCGCCGGTCCTGGCGCCTCGATCCTTCGAAACGGCCCGGGACGCGGGGGCCGAGGCGGCCCGCGCCGGCGGCTGCGGCAGCGTGTACTGCGAGACCTGGATCCATCTCTACGACGGCCCGAATCCGAGCCAGAACTCGGTAGCGGCGGAGGTCCGCGTGGGCACGCCGCCCAACTACAACGACGCGGTCATTCCTCCGGGCTGGAACCTGGAGTTCAATCCCCAGCAGGGGCCGTTCTTCCTCTCGCCCGCGGAGTTCGATTCCATCCAGGTGATCCTGTGGTCGAACTCGGCGACCAGCGGTCAGGTGGCGCACGTGCCGCTCACGCTCTGGGACCTGGATTCGAACCAGCCGATGGGCGGGACGACGATCGACGCGCACGCCGACTGCCTGCACCCGGCCGGCGTGCAGAACGCCGTGATCGACTGGATCGCGCCCGAAGGCGACTTCCCCATCGGGCCGAACGTCCTCCTGGAGTGGACTCCGGTGGAGTTGGACGTGAGCGGGAACCCCGAGACGATCTCCCACTACGAGGTCTATCGGAAGAAGGACGCCGGCCTCTACTTCCTGGTGGATCGGGTGGCGGTGGACGCGGACCTGACCCGTCCCGGGTTCCAGTGGTACGACGAACTGCCCCCGGGACAGTGCCCGGCCACGTGGACCTATCAGGTGTCGGCCGTGGACGCCGCCGGTTCGTTCGGTCCGCCGTCCCTGCCGCAGCTGCTGGAGTGCACGCTGACTCCGGTGGGCGCGCCCGAGGTGGCAACGACGTGGACCGATCGACTGTTGCCCAGCCGCCCCAACCCCGTGCGCACGACAACCGAGATCGGGTTCGAGATGGCGCGCGCCGGTGACGTGACGGTGGCGATCTACAACCTGCGCGGGGAGCGAGTTCGCGACCTCTGGGCCGGGCGACGGGCGGCCGGTGGGCATCGCCTCACCTGGGACGGCCGGGGCGACGGCGGAAAGCCGCTGGCAAACGGCGTCTACTTTGCGCGGGCGGAGCTGCCCAGTGGGGTGGAGACCCGGAAGGTCGTGTTGATGCGGTAGCGAGCCGACGCGGCGCGCCCCAATGGGGGCGCCGCGTCAACGCCCGACCTACAGCCCGGCCCGGAACCAGGCCACGATCGCATCGACGAGGTTCGGGTCCTGATCGAAGAGGGGCACGCCGTGCCGTTCGCCCTTGTAGAGGATCAGGCGCGATCGCGGGCTGTCCGACGCCTCGAAGATCTGCCGCGCCATGTTCGCCGCGGTGGCGTCTCCTTCGGCGGCGATTCCGAGGAACGCCACCCCCTCGGTGTTGGCGAACGCGTCCAGGTCGGTGGGCCGGATCCAGGAAGCGCTGGAGGAGAGAAAGCCCACCGACCGCACCTCGGGATGGCGCAGCGCCAGCAGCAGCGCCATGCTTCCGCCGCAGCTGGCGCCGAGAACGCCAATGCGCTCCCCGTCCACGTCCGGCAGCGACTGGAGGAACTCCAGGGCCCGATCCACGTCGTCGTCGAAGGCGGGCAACAGCTCCGCCGACTGCGTCTCGAAGTCCCACGCCTGCGCGTTGCGACTGTCGCCGAACCCGCGGAAGTCCAGTGTGAGCACGTGGAATCCGGCATCCGCCAGGGGTTGCGCGAGCGGGTCCCAGCTTCGCCGATCGCGGTTGCACTGGTGGAGCAGGAGAATCCCGGGGCCGGGAGCGGCGGCCCCCCAGAGCGTGGCTCCCAGGGCCAGGCCGTCGTGGGCGACGATATCGACGGTGGCGGGGTCACCGCTGGCGCCCGGCGGGTTCGCCAGGACCCCCAGGGTCGCCAAGGCGGCCCAGAGCGGGCAGCGGCGCAGGAGGGCTGCGAGGATCGGCATCCTGGGACCTCCAAAAAAAAGCCGGCGACCGTTGCGCGTTTCCGGCGGCGGCTGCGCACTGGCAAGGGAAGGGAGGAATCGGGACCGCTTCCGCGAAGCCTAACCGAGACCCTCCCACGGCGCGAGCCGAAGTCAGCAGCCGCGTTCCTCGCGGCCCGGGGTCGTTTTTAAGGGAGACGTTGCTCGGGTTGGGGTGCGGTGAAATGGGGGGCGGCCTTCCGGGGCCGCCCCGTTTTCGTGCGGGGTCCGCAGCGTCTAGTACGCCTGCGCGAACAGGACCTGCGTGGGGGTGTCGTTCCCCGACAGGATGCACTTCCCGGAGGCCGCCGGCTGGTCGAACGGGATGCAACGCACGCTGGCCTTGGTCTCGGCCTGGATCCGCTCCTCGGCCGCCTCTCCCGGCTCGAAGTACGCACGCACGAAGCCTCCTTCGTTGGCGAGGATCTTCTTCATCTCGTCGTAGCTCGTGGCCGTCCGGGTGTTCTCGTCGCGGAAACGGCGGGCGCGCTCCAGCAGCCGGCTCTGGAAGTCGTCCAGCCGACCCTGCAGCCAGTCCCGCGAGAGATCGTCCAGGGCGACCGTTTCCTTCTCCCGGTCGAGGCGTCGCTTCACCACCAGCGACTCCGCGTCCACGTCGCGCGGTCCCACCTCCAGGCGGAACGGAACGCCGCGCTGCTCCCAGTGGAAGTGCTTGTCTCCCGGCCGCGTGTCGCGCCAGTCCACCAGGATCTTCTGATGGGTGACGTGGTCGAAGAAGTAGCTCTCGAGGCCGTGCGCCACCACGCGGTGCCTGGCGGCGGCCACCTCCTCCGGCCCGAGGATCGCCGTCAACGCCCGCTCGATGAAGTCGCGCACTTTCGCCTTCTCTTCGTCCTTGCGGCAGATCGGCACGATCACCGCCACCGTCGGCGCCACCCTGGGGGGCAGCACCAGTCCGTCGTCATCGGAGTGGGCCATGATGAGGGCGCCGATCAGTCGCGTGGAAACGCCCCAGCTCGTCGTCCAGCAGTGGTGCTTCTTCTGGTCGCGCCCCAGATACTCGATGTTGAACGCCTTGGCGAAGTTCTGGCCCAGGTTGTGGCTGGTGCCGCACTGCAGCGCCTTGCCGTCCTGCATGAGCCCTTCGATGGTGTAGGTCACGTCGGCGCCGGGGAACTTCTCCCGCTCCGTCTTGCGGCCCTGCAGCACGGGCACCGCCAGCGACTCCTCGGCGAACGACGCGTACACGTCGAGCATGCGACGTGTCTCCTCCTCGGCTTCGTCGAACGTCTCGTGCGCCGTGTGCCCCTCCTGCCACAGGAACTCTGCCGTGCGCAGGAACATCCGCGTGCGCATTTCCCAGCGCATCACGTTGGCCCACTGGTTGATCAGCACCGGCAGATCGCGGTAGCTCTGGATCCAGTCGGAGTACATGGACCCGATCATGGTCTCCGAAGTGGGGCGGATGATCAGCGGTTCCTCCAGCTCGCCCGCCGGACCCAGCGAGCCGTCTTCCTTCTTCTCCAGCTTGGAGTGCGTGACCACCGCGCACTCCATGGCAAACCCCTCCACGTGCTGCGCCTCGCGGGTGAGGAAGCTCTGCGGGATCAGCAGGGGGAAATAGGCGTTCACGTGCCCGGTTTCCTTGAAGCGATGGTCCAGGTCGCGCTGGATCGCCTCCCACACGGCGAACCCGTCCGGACGAATCACCATGCAGCCGCGGACCGGGCTGTGATCGGCGAGTTGAGCGGCCTTGATCACGTCCAGGTACCACTGCGCATAGTCGTCCGCGCGGGTCTTGATGTTCTTCGCCATGACTTCCTCTCGGGTGACGGGTGGCCGCGGAGGATAGCAGGGGCGTGCGGGTCCTGCCAGGGGGCGCCTTGGATTGGGGGCCGGCGGTGGGGTACACTTGAGATTCGGCCGGACTCGGTCCGCCCCCCCGGATTCACCGAAGGAGCACTCAGATGCGCCGACTGCTTCGATTGGGACTCGTTCTCGCGCTGGTCCTCACCTCCGGTGCCTTTGCGGCCACCTGGATCGTGGATCAGGGGGGCGGCGGCGACGCCACGACCATTCAGGGCGGCGTGGACCTGGCCTCGGATGGCGATGAGGTGATCGTGAGGGCCGGAACCTACGGCGAGCAGGTGGACGTGGACAAGTCGCTCACGATCACCGGCGAGTCGGGAGCCGCGGCCACGGTGGTGGATGCCGAGGATGTGCGCGGATACTGCGTGCGGTCCGCGGGTGCCGTGGCCGGCGGAGCGATCCTGTCCGGCCTGACCCTGACCGGCGTGAACGGGAGCTACGGATTCTGCACCGGCCAGGCCGCGGTCGACTTCAACGGCCCCCTGACCCTGGTGGACTGC
>BQJX01000319.1 GCA_021604925.1 Gemmatimonadota bacterium | reverse complement strand
CGGGTTCGGCGGCGGCGTCCGTCGCAAGCACTGGCTCCTGACCCACGAAGGCGCGGCCTTCCGGGACGAGTCGCGCCAGCTGCGCTTCGCCTAGGGCACGTCCACGCCCGCCAGCACGTACGCCGCATCCACCTTGGCCATCGCCGCGGCCGGGTCCTTCTCGAATTCCGGGATGCAGCCGTCGCAGCAGAACCGCACCAGTCGGCCGTTGGCGACGTGGTTGTACGGGTCGCCCATGCCGCCGAGCTCTTCACCGCTGATCGGGCACGTGGTCATGGGATACGACGGCAGCTGCGCCTGGATGATCTCCGCCGCGGATGGCGTGGCCACCGGCAGATCGGTTTCGTCGTACGCGTTGGTGGCGGCTCTCTCGGCGGTCGTCAACGCCGGGCCCTCTTCCGAATCCTTGGCGGCGCACGCCGCCAAGCCGAGCACGATCACGAGAACGGGGGCCAGTTTCAGCATCTTCATGGAACTCTCCGATCGATGTTCCTCTCGTGCATCCAGGACCAGATGACCGGGACCACGAAGAGGGTGAGGATCTGAACGGTCATCCCCCCGAACGAGGGGATGGCCATGGGAATCATGACGTCCGCGCCGCGACCCGACGAGGTCAGCACGGGCAGCAACGCCAGGATGGTGGTGGCGGTGGTGATCAGGCACGGTCGCAGACGGATCCGGCTGGCCTCCACCGTGGCATCCTGAATCTCCTGTCGGGTCGTGGGAGTCCGCGTCCGGAACACCTGCGTGAGGTACGTGGCCAGGATCACCCCCGCGTCACTGGCGATCCCGAAGAGCGCCAGGAATCCCACCCACACCGCCACGCTGAGATTCAGCGGGTGCGCGTGGATCAGGTCGCGCAGCGGAACGTCGAACACGGAGAAGTCCAGGAACCACGGCTGCCCGTAGAGCCACACGAGCTGGAAGCCGCCGGCCCACGCCACGAGAATCCCCGAGAAGACGAGGACCGTGGTCTTGATCTGGCGGAACTGCAGGTAGAGCAGCAGCAGGATCAGGAACAGCGCGATCGGCAGGATGATCTGGAGCCGCTTTTCCGACCGGACCTGGTTCTCGTAGCTTCCGGCAAAGCGATAGCTCACGCCCGGCGGAATCACGAGTTCCCCGGTGTCGATCCGAGCCTGCAGGTAGGCCTGCGCCGCTTCCACGGCGTCCACCTCGGCCCACCCCGCCGCCTTGTCGAACACCACGTAACCCACCAGGAACGTATCCTCGCTCTTGATGACCTGCGGTCCGCGGACGTACCGGATCTCCGAGAGCTGACCCAGCGGGATCTGCGCCCCGGTCGGCGTGGGCACCACGATCTTGCCGAGGTCCTCCACGCTGTCCCGCAGTTCGCGGAAGTACCGAACGCGCACGGGATAGCGCTCCCGTCCCTCCACCGTCTGCGTGACGGGTTTCCCGCCCACCGCCACCTCGATCACGTCCTGCACGGAACGAATGTGCAACCCGTACCGGGCAATCGCTTCCCGATCGATCACGATCTCGAGGTACGGCTTCCCCACGATTCGGTCCGCGATCACGGTCTCGGCGCGCACGGCCGAGACCTCCTTCAGGCGGCGCTCGATCTCCAGCGCGACCCGCTCGATCGTCTCCAGATCGGGCCCCTTCACCTTCACGCCCATCGGGGCGCGCATCCCGCTCTGAAGCATCACGATCCGGGCGGCAATGGGTTGCAGGTTCGGCGCCGACGTGGTGCCCGGCAGTCGCGCCACTTCCACCACCGCGTCCCAGATGTCATCCGCGGACCGGATCTCGTCGCGCCACTGCCGGAACGGGCGGCCCCTCGGGTCCGGGATCAGTTCCCCGAGCGCATCACGCGCGTACTCCTGCTCGTCGCCGTCCCAGCGGAAACGCAGGCGTTTCCCCTTCTCGTCCGTGATGTACTCGGACTTGTAGTTGATGACCGTCTCCACCATCGAGATCGGCGCCGGATCCAGCGGACTCTCCACGCGTCCGATCTTGCCGACCGCCAGTTCCACCTCCGGGATGGACGAGATCGCCAGGTCCAGTCTCCGCAGCACGTCCACCGATTCACCGATGGAGGCATGCGGCATGGTCGTGGGCATGTACAGATAGGAGCCTTCGTCCAGCGGGGGCATGAACTCCTTGCCCAGTCCGGGGAAGCGATGGGTGGCCGCCACCCAGACCGGGTTCCCCACGGTCACGCGCTCCGGCACTCCCAGGCGCGCCAGGGCGCGCGGGACCAAGCCGAACACGCCGTCCACGCCCAGCCAGATCACGCCGCCCCACAGCACGAGTCCCAGGATGCCCGTCAGGAACGGCGCCTTGTGGCGGAGGCAGAACCGAAGCATCGGCTCGTAGTACCGCTGGAAGATCCGGAAGCCGCCCAGCCAGAACACGAGAACGCCGGCCACGAAGATCAGATTGCGAATCCCGCGTTCCGGCCCGAGCGGGAGCCACTGGTTGGCCAGGACCACCGTGACCGTCACCACGACCAGGACGCTCAGGACGCGGGCCACCGTGCTTCGCAGCGCAACGGGAATCCGCGACTCGAAGACCCGATGGAGCCCGAGCAGCACCAGCGCCATCCCCAGCACGATCGACAGCTTCCACCCGGCCAGCACTCCCACCGCCACCAGGCCGACGCCGAGCCACCGCCGACCGGTCCTCCCCTCCAATGCGCGCGAGTGGACGAACGAAGCCAGCGTGGGCAGCACCGTCAGCGCGAGCACCACGGAGGCGATCAGGGTGAACGTCTTGGTGTAGGCCAACGGTTGGAACAGCTTGCCTTCGGCCGCTTCCATCGTGAACACGGGAAGGAAACTGACGATGGTGGTCAGCACGGCCGTGGTGATGGCGCCACCCACCTCGGACGTGGCCCGGAAGATGACCTCCCGCCGGTTCTCGTCCTCTCCCGCCTGCCTGAGATGGCGCAGGATGTTCTCCGCGATCACCACGCCCACATCCACGATGGTGCCGATGGCGATCGCGATCCCGGAAAGCGCCACGATGTTCGCGTCCACGCCGAACAGCTTCATGGCGATGAACGCCATGAGGATCGCCAGCGGAAGCACCGCGGAGACCAGCAGCGACGTGGCGAGGTGCGCGAGCATGACCAGCACCACGAGCACGGTCACCAGCATCTCCAGGGAGATTGCGGTATTCAGCGTGCCGAGGGTTTCGCGAATGAGATCGCTGCGATCGTAGAAGGGAACCACCGTGACCTTGGAGACGGTTCCGTCCGCCAGGGTCTTGGACGGCAGCCCCGGCGAGATCTCCGCAATCCGCTCCTGAACGTTGCGGATCGCCTGCAGCGGATTCTCGCCGTAGCGCGCCACCACCACGCCACCCACCGCCTCCGTGCCTCCCTTGTCGAGAACACCGCGGCGCAGCGCCGGCCCCATGGACACCTTGCCCACGTCGCGCACGGAGACCGGCACGTTGTCCACCACCTTCACCACCACGAGTTCCAGATCTTCGGGACTCTGCAGGAAGCCGAGCCCCCGCACGACGTACTCCACGCGGTTGATCTCGATCGTCCGGGCGCCCACATCCACGTTGGACATGCGGACCGCCTGGAACACCTCGGCCAGACTCACGCCGAATGCCCGCATCGCGTCCGGATCCACGTCCACCTGGTACTCGCGCACGTGCCCACCCACGGACGCCACCTCGGCCACGCCCTCCGCCGACGTCAGCGCGTAGCGCACGTAGAAGTCCTGGATCGACCGGAGTTCCTCCAGGCCCCAGCCCGGCGCGGGATTGCCTTCTTCGTCCCGCCCTTCGAGCGTGTACCAGAACACCTGGCCCAGCGCAGTGGCGTCGGGCCCCAGAGTGGGCTGCACTTCCGCGGGCAGCGTTCCCCGCGGAAGGCTGCTCAGCTTTTCGAGAATGCGGGAGCGCGACCAGTAGAACTCCACGTCCTCCTGGAAGATCACGTAGATGGTGGAGAAGCCGAACATGGAGTAGCTGCGGACGGTCTTGACTCCCGGAAGGCCCAGCAGCGAAACGGTCAACGGGTACGTGATCTGATCCTCGATGTCCTGCGGCGACCGTCCGGACCACTCCGTGAAGACGATCTGCTGGTTCTCGCCGATGTCGGGAATCGCGTCGACGGGAACCGGGTCGCGCGGCAGCCCGCCCAGCGACCACTCGAACGGCGCCACGAGCGCTCCCCAGAACACGAGGCCCACCACCGCCAACACCACGACCAGCCGGTTCCCGAGGCAGACGCGAATGAGTCGATCCACGAGAGACATGTCAGCGCCCCCCGCCGCGCGCGGGAAGCTCTTCCGTCACGCTTCCGCATCTCAGCATTCGGGATCCGTAGTACGGATTGTTGATCTGCGCGTCGTCCTGCAACCAGTGGGCACCGCGGTTGTCGAACGCCATCGGACAGAACGTGACGTAGAACGGCGCGTCGCCCGCGTGCCC
>BQJX01000318.1 GCA_021604925.1 Gemmatimonadota bacterium | reverse complement strand
GCGGAGCGACGGGAACGGTGTCGGCCGTGGTGCGAAACGGTGACTCGTTCCTGTTCGTGCACGGCGTGTCCGGCGGAACGTTCGACAACACCAACCAGATCACGGGCGGAACCTCCGGCGCGACCGCGACGCCGAGCGGAGCGCCCGACACGTCGTTCATCTACATGTACCGGCCCGCATCGAGCGGGGCGTCGATCGCGACTCTCTTCGTGGACGAGGGCTCGGACGAGACGACCAAGGGCCTCCGGCACCGGATCAGTGACGCCATCGGGCACGCTGTGATCCGCCTCGAGGACGGGAACCGGGCGATCCTCTCCTGCGAGTACATGGGCAAGCTCGTCGACTCCGCCGCGGTCGACCCGATCCTCGACAGCACCCGGCCGACGCACAACCCGCCGCAGTGGCAGCAGTCCGACGCGGCGCGCGGGCACGACAGTTACCCGTTCTGGCTCGAGTCGGCGGAGATCGACGCGGGCAACGAGGTCGTGGTCCCCAAGAACGCGAACGACGCGAGCGGATTCGGGAAGACCCGGATCACGGACCGTCAGGTTGCGGCCAACCTGTCGCCGATCCTGACCGAGCCGACCGAGCACGACTTCTACAACAAGGTGTACGCGAACGCCCTCGACGTTCTGCAGTTCACGGTCGGGGACACCGCCGGGAACCGGTTCCTCATCCAGCTTCCGCGATCGCAGTACACCGACCCGAGCGAGGGCGAGCGCGATTCGCTCACCGATCTGAGCCTGGCCGTCATGGGCCACGAAACGAGCGGTGACGACGACCTCGTCATCATCGCGTTCTGATCCAAGGAGACGACGAGTGCGAGTGAAAGACCCCCGAAGGACCGTCGAGTACGTCCTGAAAGAGCACCAAGAGCTTCCTGTCGAAGAGCGACCGGTGTTCGAGATTCAGGACAGCATGACGGCCGAGCAGTGGGAGACCGTCCAAGCGGCGGCCAACCAGCGGCTCTACCGTGGCGAGAACGGCGAGGTCTCGGTCGGCATGGTCGAGGCTTCGATCTACATCGCCGCGGCCGTCGAGTGCACGAAGGGCTGGCGGAACCTCGAGAACGAGGACGGTAGCCCGATGGCGTTCGACCGGATGAAGATCCGCGACCGACTGCCTCACGACTGGGTCGCGGAGCTCGGCCAGCGGATCGCAGCCGGTCAGGAAGTGGAGCCGGACGAGGCAAAAAACTCGTCATCGCCACCCGAACAAGACTGAACGGCTTCAACAACCGATTCGACTGCTCCAAGTGCCGGAAGTCGGAGCCGCTCAGGAGCGCGTGGGGCTGCGAAGGCCCGACCGAGAAGAAGCAGTTCGATCTGGACTGTTTCCGGTGCGGTGGGGCCAACGACGAGTGCGAGGAGTGTGGCGGCACGGGAACCGTGGAGTACTACGAGTGCCCGAACCGTCTTCTCGACGCTGAAGCGCTCGAGCACTTTCGGCTCTGCTGCTACGCAGAGCGCGGGCTGTGGCCGGTACCGGGTGGCGCCATGGACCAGCCCGCGAGGTTCTTGAAGCTGTTCGAGGTGTTCTCGAACGAGAAGGCGAAGATCGAGGAAGAGGAGTTCGAGCGTTGGCGAGCAAAACACTCGAAATCGTCCTCAAAGGGTCGGACCAAGGGGGGACGCGGTCCGTCCGGTCGCTCAACAAGACCCTCAAGGTAACCCCGCCCCAGCTGAAGGCCATCAAGGTGGCCGCCGGCGGGGTGGGCAAGGCCCTGAAGTTCTCGTTCTTCGACATGCCCAACAAGATCTTCGGCACGTTCTTCGGGCTCCTCAAGAAGGCAACGATTGGAATCACCGGAGTGACGGCGGCTACCGGGGCCGCGTCGCTGAAGGTGTTCTCGGACGTCGAGACCGCGGTGGGGAGGCTGAAGACGCTGTCGGGGTTCGGGGGGCTGAGCCGCGACGAGCTCGCGAACTCGCTACTCGATATCGCTGCCAAGTCCGGTCGGGGTCTTGAGGAGGTCGCCGAGACGGCGTTCGACATCGCTTCGGCGCTGACCGCCGACGCGGAGGCGATCGAGGTCCTCGACAAGGTCATGCAGGCTGCGGTGGGAACCTTCGGCGAGGCCAAGCCGATCGCCGAGGGTCTCGTGACGACCATGAACGCCTACGGGCTGGGCGCCGAGGAGGCGTCCCGCTCGCTGAACATCCTGCTGGGCGCACAGGACAAGGGAAAGACCGACTTCGCGCAGCTCGCGAGCGCCATGGGGCAGGTCGCCGCGACCGCGGCCAACATGGGGCTCGAGGTCGAGGACACGGCGGGGCTGGTCGCTGGGCTCTCGACTTCCACGAGCAGCATCTCGGAGGCGGCGACGCAGCTGAACGCCATTCTCGCCGCGGTGCAGCGGAACGCCGAGGAGCTCGGGCAGGTCGTCGACATCAACTTGCTGCGGACCAACCCGGTCAAGTTCCTGCTCGAGCTGGATCGCGCCGCGAAGGAGACGGGCCAGTCTCTTCTGACCATGCTGGGTCGTCAGGAGGCTGTGCGCGGAGTGGCGGGGGCGGTGAAGAACATGCAGGGCCTGATCGACGCGCTGAATGCGTCGAGAGACCCGATTCAGACGTTCGAGGATCTCTACCTCAGCGCGGCAGAGACGATCGCCGTCAAGTACGGACAGCTCAAGGGTCAGCTCCGTGCGATCTTCTTCGATATCGGCCGCGAGCTCGCGCCGACGCTCAAACGAGGGCTCGACGGTGCGGCAGCCCTGCTCGAGCGCAATCGCGAGTCGATCAAACGTTACGCGGCGTTCGCAGGCGGTTTCGTCCGGGAGACGGTCACGCTCCTGGACTCACTTGGGAGCACCATCGCGAAGAGCGATCTCTTCAAGGGCGGTATCGGAGACGGCCTCAGGAAGTCGTTCTTGTCGATCTTCGAGTTCATCGCGGAAGCGGCGAAGAGGCTTACTCCGATCCTCGTTCGATCGTACTTCGAAATGGGCGCGGCCGCTGGAAGTGCCGTGATCAGCGGGCTCAAGGCGTCGTTCTCTGACCCAAAACCACTTTCCCGGGAGATCGAGAAGGCTCAGGCCGATCTCGCGAGGTTGCGCCCACCGGCCTTCGACGAAGATGGGAATAGGAACCCTCCGAAGATCCTGTCTCCAGAGGAGGGTGTGCTCGCGAACCAAATCTCTTCGCGCCTCGCGAAGATGATTCAACTTCGGGACCGGTACGGTGAGTCTACGACCAAGCTCCTGCCCGCGCTGGAAATTCTGATCGACACCGAAGAGAGACTCTCACGAGCATACAGGGACACGACCGACGCGCTCCGGGGTCTCAAGGTTGCTGGAGAAGACGGCCTGAACTTCGCACTTGGCGCGAGTGCGGTGAACGATCTTGGATCAGCGGTCGACGCCTACGTGGGCAACATCCGGCGCCTCGCGGGTGAAAAGGACCGCCTCGTCTCGATCCAAAACACCCTCCTCGGGTCGCTCTCTCGTGACCTCGCCCTCGGTTTCGAGCGAGTGAGCACGCCTCTCAAAGAAGCGGGCACCCTCTCCCGAGACCTGGCACTCCGATTCGATCGAATCCCGGCACCTGCGATCGACGCTGGGCGAGCGATCGGGTCGGTGGGGGACAAAGCTGGGTCCACCAATGGCGAGCTTCAGATCCTCGGCTTCCGGCTCAGCCAGATCTTCAGCGGAGCGGCTGGAGCGGAGGCTTCCGCGAACAAGATCCTGTTCTTCAAGCAGCTCGAAGCGAGCATCGGAGCCGCGTCCGAGAAGCTCAAGGGCTTGTATGCACGGTTCACTTCGCCGCCCGAGCCTCCGCCGACACTCGAGGAGGAGTCGCAGAAACGGCTCTTGTCCTTTGCTGAGACGGGGACCCTCGCGCTCCAGCGACTCGAGGCGGCAAGCCAAGACGCCTGGAACAACATGGCGTCCGACATCGCACTCGTTTCGGTCGATCACCTCGTCGAGGGGCTCGGGGCGATCATTGACGGGACGAAGTCCGTCTCCGAAGCATTCGCCGACATGGCGAAGAGCATGCTCAGCGACATCAGCCGGATCATCCTCCGAACGCTGATCCTCAACGCCATCCAAGGCGCAAGCGGCATCAGCCTGTTCAGTGCAGACGGAAACGCATTCGGATCTGGAGGCCAACTCCTGAAGGCGGCGAACGGTGCGGCGTTCAGTCGTTTTGGCCAGGCGGAGATGTTCGCTCGAGGCGGCGTTGTCTCACGAGCGACCCCCTTCCAGTGGGGAGGCGGCAAGCTCGGCGTCATGGGCGAAGCGGGCCCCGAGGCGATCCTCCCTCTGAAGCGTCGGAACGGACGGCTTGGGGTCGAGGCCGGCGGCGGCGGCGGAATGATGCAGAACGTGGCGATCACGATTCACGCCGTCGACTCGGTGAGTTTCGAGCAGCGGCTCGCGGCACCCGGAGCTGCGCGACTGGTGGAGAGCATCTACGAAAACGCGG
>BQJX01000317.1 GCA_021604925.1 Gemmatimonadota bacterium | reverse complement strand
CGCCCTTCTCGGCCAGCAGCGCGGCGAGCGCCGTGCCCCAGCTTCCCGCCCCCAGAACGGCGGCTCGGCTCATGATCCCCCCCTTTTCTTCCCCAGCGACATCCGGCTCTCCGTGCCCTGTCGCAAGCGGTTCAGGTTGGCCCGATGCCGCACAATCACCAGCAGCCCGATGAGCACTCCGGCGCCTCGCAGCACCGACGACGCGTTCGTGGTCCAGAGAGTGATCGGAAGCGTGATGGCCGCCATCACGGACGCCAGGGAAACATACCGTCCGATGAGCAGGACCAGCACGAACATCCCCATGGCGACGCCGGTGGCCGCGGGCGCCAGCGCCAGGAAGGCCCCGCCGGCGGTGGCCACTCCCTTGCCGCCGCGAAAGCCCAGGAACACGGGGAACACGTGACCCACCACCGCCGCGGCGCCGCAGGCCAGGCGGGTCATCTCATCGGCCGGGCCGAAGAGGCCCGAAATCCAGGCGGCGGAGAGCACGCCCTTCAGGATATCGGCGATGAGAACCGGCACTCCGACGGCCGCACCCAGAACGCGAATCGCGTTCGTGGCGCCCAGGTTGCCGCTGCCCTGCGACCGGAGGTCGACTCCCTTCCAGCGTCCCGCCAGTACCGCGAACGGCACACTTCCCAGCAGGTACGAGGCGAGTACGGCCATCCACGTCATTCCCCGACGTCCCCCTCCCGGCCGCTTCGCTTCCGGATCACGATCTTCAGATGCGCCCCCTCGAACTTGAACTCCTCCTTGAATCGATTGCGGAGGAATCGCTCGTACGAGCCTTCCACGTTCTCGGGGCGGTTCGTGAACACGGCGAACGTGGGCGGACGCGTGGCCACCTGCGAGCCGTACAGGATGCGCGTGTGCCGGGTGGAACGCGCCGAGGGCGGCGGGTGGGCACTCACGATGCGCCGGAGCACGGAGTTCACCTCGGCGGTGGGAATCCGCCGACGGCGGATGTCGGCCAGCCGGGCCGCCTCCGGCAGCAGGCGATCGATGCGGCGCCCGGTGAGCGCGGACATGTAGAAGAGCGGCGCGTCCGGGAGGAACTTGAAGTGCCACGACATCCGGTCCTCGAAGCGGAGGGCCGCATCGTGGTCCCGCTCCGCGGCGTCCCATTTGTTGGCCACCACGATCACGCTCTTGAACTCCGCGACGGCCTCCGCCGCGATCTTCACGTCCTGCTCGGAGATCTTCAGGGTCGCATCCAGGACCACCACGGCCACATCGCAACGGCGCATGGCGCGCTCGGAGCGGATCGTGGACCAGTACTCCACGCCGTCCTTCACGCGGGCCTTCCGGCGCAGCCCCGCGGTATCGATGAGCAGGTAGCGGCGGCCATCCAGTTCCAGGGGCGTGTCTACGGAGTCCCGCGTGGTCCCCGCGATCTCGGACACCACCATCTGCTTCTCGCCGAGGATCGCGTTCACGATGGAGGACTTGCCCACGTTCGGCCGGCCCAGAATCGCCACGCGCACCAGTTCCTCATCGTCCGGATGATCCAGCGGCGCCTCCTCGGGGGGCAGCGACTGGACCAGCACGTCCAGGAGATCCCCGATCCCGCGCCCGGAGGTGGCCGCGATCGGATGAACGCCTCCGAATCCCCCCGCCACGATGGACGCGGCCTGCAGCATCTTCGCGCTGTCATCCGCCTTGTTGGCCGCCACGATCACCGGCTTGCGCTTGCGCAGCAGCACCCGGATCACTTCCTCGTCCTCGGGAGCCAGGCCCACGGAGGCATCCAGCAGCAGCAGGATCAGGTCCGCTTCCTCGATCGCCAGGTCCACCTGCTCCTGGATCTGGAGCTCGATTCCGGTGCCGTCCCACAGCGTGAATCCGCCCGTGTCGACGAGCCAGAGCTTGCGGCCGTTCCATTCCGTGCGGGCGTAGTTCCGGTCCCGGGTCACCCCGGCCTCATCGTGGACCACGGCCAGCTTCTGCCCGACGAGGCGGTTGAACAGCGTGGACTTTCCTACGTTCGGTCGCCCGACAATGGCAACGGTAGGAAGGCCGTCCGAGGATCGCAAAGGGGACCTCCATGCAAAGACCGCCCCGAAAGAGAGCGGCCGGAGATGCGCGCGGGGCGCGGCGGCGCCCGGAAGGGGCAGCGCACTGGGGGCAATACTAGTGTGTTTCCGGCCGGTGGAACAGGGGGCAAAGCGCCTGGGGAGACGCGGCGGGCTGCTCCAGCGGCGGCTCCCGGCCGATCGCGCAAAAAAAGAGCCCCGGAGCGCCGCAAAGGCACCCCGGGGCCCGAGAAAACCTGAGATCTACTTGGTCACTTGGTCACGATGATCTTGCGGGACACCGACTGGCGGCCCGACTCGAGTCGAGCGAAGTACACGCCCGCGGGGACATCGCTCGCGAACCACGGCGTGGTGCGAACCACACCGTCACCCGCCGCATACTCCACCAGCGGCGTGACCAGCCGTCCCTGGACATCGTACACCGCCAGCTTGACCGTCTCGCCGGTGCGGGCCGCAAAGCGAAGTAGGGTGCGGTCGTTCACCGGGTTCGGCATCGGCGGATCCAGCATGAGGTCCCGCGCCCGCTCCACGGCCACCTCCGGCGACGCGGTGACTCCGGCCTGTGGGATATCCATCTCGAACGCGCCGCGACCGTAGGTACCGGCCACCAGCTTCTGTAGCGCCACCTGGATCTCCAGCTCCGCCACCACCACGTTCGGCAAGGTGGCATCGCCCAGGGGCGTCCACGTGTCACCGAAGTCCATGGTCATGTAGACACAGGTGTTTGTTCCGACGAACCACTGATCCTCGTTCGCTGGGTTGATCGCGAACGACCCGATCCGCTCGCCCGATGGAAAGTCGCCGGACTCATCCACCCAGGTCGACCCGAGATCCGTAGTGTAGGCGATGACGCCGTTCGTGAACGTGGCGAACGCAGCGTCCTGGAGGGACGGATGCGCTTCGACGCGCGTGATCCCACCGACCGGGAACCCGAACGTGTTGGCAATGGACCACGTGCCGCCGTCGTCCGTGGTGAAGCGGACCTCCTCACCGCTGCCGGTCCAGACATAGTCGCCGTTCACGGGACTGATCGAGATGGTATTCGCAGCGTGCGTCCCCACCTCCACCCAAGCGGCCGCCGCCGTGGTGTTGCGCCAGATTTTGGACGGTCCGGTCGTGGTGGTATACAGGTGTCGCTGTTTGTGTGGGTCCATCTCCACCGGCGTGTGCCACGGTCCGCTGCCCACGATGCCGGTATTGTAGCTGACCCACGCCCTACCCGAGTTGATGCTCCTGAAGTGGTTCCCGAACTGCGCCTCGGCCATCGCGAAAGAACCCGTCGTGGAGGAGATGTTGCAGTCGAAGCCGTCGCCGCCAAGGCCGTGGCCCCACGTGGGCAAGGGTCCCGTCCAGATGTCGGTTCCGTTGTCCTGGGTACCACCCATCACATAGTACGCGGTGGGACCGTTGTTCACGCAGATGTCGTAGAACTGGTAGGTCACCACGCCGTAGTCGCGTTGGGCAAACGAGCCGTTGGCCCCGGCCGCGGTGGAGCGGTACAGACCGCCGTCACAGCCGAGCCACATGTGCCCGGTTCCCGGCTCGTGCCGCATGATGTGGAAGTCCACGTGCACGGTGGAGTCGGCGGGTGAGAACGAAACACCGCTGTCGGTGGAGCGGCGCAGCGACTGGCCCCCCCCGATCACGATCGTGGCGTCCGCCTGATTCACGCCCAGAAGCAGATTGTACCAAGTCTGGCCACCGAACTCACCGCTGTTCGTGTTCTGCGCGGTCCACGTGGTACCAGAATCCGTGGACAGGTAGACGCCCAACACGGTGTTGCCCCATTCCGCCGGGCCGAACAGCGCGTAGAGGTAGTCGGGATCGGCAGCACTCATCGCCAGACGCGACTTCCCGATGAGCAAGGGCAGCCCGGCGGTACCACCGCCGGCCTCGGTCCAGGTCACACCGTCGTCCGTGGAGGTTTTCACGTTGCCGCCACTGGTTTCACCGCTGCCGCGAACGGTGAACACCGTGTTGGCGTCGCCCGGCTTCCACACGACGTCGTAGTAGTCGCCGCCTGTGAGAACATCCGTCCACGTGGCCCCATGGTCGGTCGAGCGCCACAGGCCGTTGTCACTGCCCGCCAGGAACGTGCCATTCGCACCGGCTCGCACCACGTGGAACCCGTCGGCCGTGTGGTCCGTCGAGATCCAGGTCTCGCCCGCATCTGTCGATCGGAAGATCCCGATCCCGCTCAGCGCGCCCACCGCCGGAACCGGCTCGCCCGTACCCACCACGATGATGTCCGGGTTGGTCTGGCTGACCGCGAGTCCGCCCATCGCCAGGTTCGGGAGTTCGTCCGACTTGGGCAGCCAGCTGAATCCGTTGTCCGTCGACTTCCAGACGCCGCCCTGGGCACCGCCCGCGTACACGATGTTCGCGTCCGACGGGTGGAAGTCGAGAGACAGCATGCGACCGG
>BQJX01000316.1 GCA_021604925.1 Gemmatimonadota bacterium | reverse complement strand
CCGTGCTGGTGGCGGACGCGCCGCGCCCGGCGACGCCCGACTCGCGCGGGCGCCTGGACCCCGGTTCGCTCCGCCTGCTGGCGCTCGGCGCGGACGGAAGCGCGGCCGCCGCCGAGGCGGGCCTGGAGGCACTCCGCCACGCCGAAGACGAGGCGCGCGAGGTGTGCACCGTCTGGCCGTCGGATCGGGCGTCCCTGTCCGTCGGGAGCAACGCATCCCGCGACGCGTTCCTCTCCGGCAACCTCACCGGCCACGATGTCATTCACATCTCGAGTCATGCCAAGGCCTATCAGGGTCTCGCGGACCAGACCACGCTGTACCTCGCCGGTGCCTCCGGCGCGCCCGTCACGGCAGCGGAAATCCGCGAACTCGATCTCGACGCCGAGCTCGTGTTCCTGTCCTGCTGCGAGGCGATGGGCGGCATCCGGCGCGGCGTGGGCCCCGCGCATGCCGGTCTCGCGCGGAGCTTCCTGTCCGCGGGCGCACGCCACGTGATCGCGTCCGGAATCCCGGTCGATGATCGGGCGGCCCGGGTTCTGGCCCGCTCGTTCTATTCACATTGGTTGAGTGGTGCCACGGTGGAAGACGCCCTCCGGATGGCCCAGCTCGACGTTCGCAACGCCGAACCGAGCTGGGCCCATCCCTACTACTGGGCGTTCTATCAGGTCATGGTCCCTTACTGCTCGTGAGGGATCGGATCTTCCTCGTCGTCGTCGCCGCCCTCCGGGAGCGGCTCAGGACCAGTCTCCCAGCCGGAGAAGTGATCCACGTAGAAGAGGACCCGGTAGCGATCCTCGGACGGGACGTAGACTACGGTGACCCCGTCCTCTTCTTCCAGCACACCCTCGTTGTAGACGTTGGTGGCACCAGGCACCGTGTCGTGCGACCACGGCATCCACGTTCCCATGATCTGGACGTCCGCCGCGAACTGCGTGCCGCTGGGTCCCATGCGGAAGATCAGCCACTTCTCCAAGCCCGGGTTGTCTTCGTAGTCCTGATAGGTGGGGACTTGCATGGTGAAGTTGATCGACTGGGACGGCATGGCCTCCTCGGACACCACGAGAGCCACCCAGCAGTCGTCGTACCGATCCCAACTCGTGAGTTCCTCGGCCATGCCCCCACTCTGTCCTCCCGACAGCGTGCCCGTGATGGTCTCCCACTCGAACGAGTCCAGATCGAAGTCCGGATCGGGATTGCCTCCCGCGTTCGCCGGCCCCAGCGGGATGGCATAGGTGGTCATGGTGCCGTCCGTGGGCTCCTGGCCGCACCCCGCCAGGGCCACGAGCGTGCCGAGAAGGGCCACGACGCAGGCCGTCCTTGTTCTGTTCTTCGAGAGGCGAATCATACGCTCCTGCTCCTTCGATAGTCGGTCTAGGCGAGACGCCGTGGACTGGTTCCAGACCGCGACGGTCGAGGTCGATCCCCGCTAGCTCCCCTGCCAGACCGACACCCCTGGTCGCGGCGTTTCAACACGCCAATGCCATTCTCCCAAAAAAAAGCTCTCTTGAAAACGACCCCGTCGACTGTCGAGACGATGAGGAGCCGCGACGGGCGCCATCGCGCGCACTTCTCATTCTATCACTTTCGGCCTCCCGATCCGACTCACCGGACGGGAGGTCGACTTCGATCCGCCACAACAGGAGACCTCCCATGAACCAGCCCCTTCTCGTACTCGGGCTTGTCCTGGCTCTGGGCTACGGCCCGGCCCAGGCATCCCGGTTCTGCGCTCATCCCGACGAGCCACGGGAGGCTCCGGCCCCCGGCGACGCCATGAAGCGCTCTGCCGGCGTGCTTCCCGCTTCCCACGTGGCCGTCATCCCCGTTGCGTTTCCGGACGAGCCCGACTCCGCCCACGTCATCGACTGGGTCGAGATGACGGATGCGATGACCGGCTTTCAGACCTACATCGATCAGCTCTCACGTGGTGGGCATTCGGTCCAGGTGAGCTACCTGCCGGACCCCGCCACCGGGAAACGGTGGATCGCCGACGAGACCGCAGCCACCTACAAGAGCACGAACTACCAGGGACCGTACGCCGACTGCACGAACCCGTTGGATCCCCAGTACGACCTCTACGAAGGACACGGCGTCCACGAGCTCCAGGCCGAGATCCTGTACAAGGTCGCGAACGCGTACGCCCCGTTCAACCCGTTCCAGGACATGGCGGAAGACATCACCACGATCCTGTTCGTTCACAACGACCGCATCTTCAAGAACGCGGACGTGGGCGGCCTGGGACGGTTGCGGCTCACCCAGAGCGCCACCATCGACACGACCGACAATGGCGTGAACGACCCGGTGACCTGCCTGGATTTCCTGCCCGCCAATCCCATCTGCAATCAGCATGAAGGCGCGTACCCGGACGACCCTCTCAGCTGCTACGGGATGACCACCCTGTGGGTCAACGAGGCGAACGCCTACCCGCACCATCGAACGGATTTCGAGCACATCTTCGCGCACGAGTTCGGACATCTCGTGCTGAGTCTGGGACACAATGGCGAGTGGGAGGGCGTCTACAATTGCATGAAGCCGGACCTTCTCCGCTGGCAGGGATACATTCCCTACTCCGAGGGCGCTCTGGCGTCGGCCGGCTGGCTCGACGAGCCGACCATGGTGACCCCGCCGGTTAGCGGCCTGAAGATCTACGATGTTCGATCGGACGGTGCCGCCTACGCGGTGGCGATGGGCCACGAGGTCGTGCAGGACTTTCCGACCGTTGGGCAACTCCGGACGACCCAGCAGCTGATGCTGACTTACCACGCGGGAGTCGGCCCCGACGCGGAGCTCAACAAGGACGGCGATCCGCTCTACCCGTCCACCGGAATCAAGGCGCGTCACGCCGGCGCCATTTACTGGGACCCCGAAGGACCGGTGGAGGAGTCCTTCGCGAGCTTCGGGTACGGCGCGATGGAGCCCGCCACCGGACGGTTTGCGGACCCGGGAGTCTGGACGATTCCGGATCCGGTGAACGGCTACCACAATCTCCAGGAGTGGCCGGGGCGGCCCGACCTGGATCTGAAGCAATACACCGGCGATCCCGCCGACTTCTACTCGACCGACCCCGGGCGCAACGAACTGTCGTTCCGCACCAATCCATTGGCGAATCCGGCCGACGTCCCGACGTTCGGCAACCTGCCCACCTCCATGATGCTCTTCGTGCGGGAGCAGGGCGAGGACGCCGGCGGCAAGTACGCCGTCGTGGACGTCCTGGCGGCGCCCGAGGAAACGATCCTCTCCCCCGCCGGCGGCGCGTGTTACGCGGTCGGCGACACGATCCACGTCACCTGGACCGTGGATCCGACGCTCCAGATCGACTCGGTGGACGTGGACCTCTCGACGAACGGCGGAGCTTCGTACACACCCCTGGCGTCGGTGGCCCACACCGGTACCTACGCGTGGGCTGCCACGTCGGGCCAGACCGCCGCCAATGCCAACGTGCGGCTCACGTTCCACAACACGATCACCAGCGTGACGTCCTCGCAGGTCTCCGCGACGTTCAGCGTGGGGCAGCCGGTGAAGGCCCACAACTTCCACTGGAGCAACAACGCCGACTGTACCGAGACCACACTGACCTGGGATATGTGCCGGGCCGCGGCGTGCAAGGTGGAGTGGGGACCCAAGAAGGTCGGCTACACGGACTCCACGTTCACGGGAGTGGGCGCGTCCCAATCCATCACGATCTCGGTTCCCACCGGCAAGCAGTACAACTGCCGCATCACCCCGCTGGTAGCCGATGGAGTGGCCAAGGTCTTCCCGTTCACCACGATGATCTGTGGCAACGGCTCCCAGCCCGTCATTGCCCAGCTGCCCACGGACCTCCAGGTGCATCCGAATCCCGCACGCGGCGACGTGCGGCTTCGCTTCTCGGTCCCCACGGTGGGTGACGTGCGGCTGGACATCTTCGACGTCACCGGCCGCCGGATCCGCACCCTCACAGAGGGTCCGCGCGCCACCGGCTACCACGAGGTCTACTGGAACCGCGACTCGAACGCCGGCGAGCGCGTGTCGCCCGGCATCTACTTCGCTCGACTTGCTTCGGACGAAGGACGTCAGCTGAAGAAGGTGGTTCTGCTGGACTAGCCGAGAACATCGGCAAACACAACCGAACCGGGGCGTACGCGCAATGCGTGCGCCCCGCGTTCGTTTTCCGCCGCCGCGCCTCTTTAGTTGTCGGGAGGCGGAGTGTCCTTAGAGCGAGGGATGTTGCCGTCCCGCTCCCTCGGCCGGGTCCGCCCGGTCTCTTCGGGGGACGCGGCTCCCTCACAGGTGGTCTCCGGGTCGCTCCCGGTGGCCACCGCACGGCCCAGGGCCCAGCCCCCTCGCCCTACTTGGGCGCGTTCACCTGGATGGTGGCACCGGTCTCGCTGACCTGGAACACCTTCACCCCGAGCGTGCGCTCGCCTCGCCGGTAGACGGCATGAAACTCGCCAGGGTAGCTCTCCGACTCTTCAACAAGGGTGAACCCGGCCGCACCC
>BQJX01000315.1 GCA_021604925.1 Gemmatimonadota bacterium | reverse complement strand
CGGCGACCTGGACGGCGCCATCGAGGCGACACGTCGTTCGCTCGCACTGACCCGCCGCGTGCGCGGGAACGAGCACCCCGAGACGCTCGCGGCCCTGGGCAACCTGGGTCGCGGGCTCACGAGCCGTGGAGACTACGTGGACGCCGAGCGCGTGACTCGGGAAACACTGGAGGTCGGCCGTCGCGTGTACGGCGACGAGCATCCGTTCGTGGCGGAGCAGTGGAACAACCTGGGTCTCCTGCTCTGGAAAATGGACGGGCGGGAGGCCGAGGCGGAGGAGATGCTGCGTCGAGCCCTGTCACTCAAGCGAACCGCACTCGGGGCGCACGCGAACACCGCGCGCAGCCTCAACGATCTGGCCCAGTTCCTCCGCGATCGCGAGCGCTACGAGGAAGCCGAGCCTCTCTACCGGGAGGCAATCGACGTGTATGCGCGGACGCTGGGCGAGGACCACCCGCACCGCGCGACTGTCCTCTCCAACCTGGCGCGTCTGCGCGCCGCGCAGGGACACGTGGTGGACGCGGAGTCCCTCCTGACCGAGGCGCTGGCGGTGAGGCGGGAAACGCTCGGTCCGGAGCACGACGCGACGCGGGAGATCGAGCGCGAGCTCGCGGCGCTGCGGGACTAGCGGCCCCGCCGCCCGCGACCTACTCGCTCAGCTCCCGCACCGCCCGCACCAGCGGATCGTTCTCCTGCTCCAGCCCCGACAGCTGGTGCGCGATCTCTCCCTCGGCGTTCAGCAGGGTGATCACGTTGGAGTGCGCGAACTGCCCGTCCTCGTCCTGGCGGTAGCGGATTCCCAGGGCCGCGGCGAGTCCGCGCACCGCCGCTTCTTCACCGTGGAGAAGCGTCCACTCCTCCGGGGCAAGCTCGGTCGCGGCGGCGTAGGTGCGGAGCCGTTCGGGCTGGTCCCTTTCGATATCGAACGATGCCATCACGATGTGGGGAACGACGAGGCCCTCGTCTTCCAATCGAGCGCGCAGCTGCCGCAGGTCCTGCACGATGCGCGGGCAGGCGTACTCGCAGTGCGTGAACATCATCACCAACAGGATCGGTTGCCCGCGCCAGTCGGCGAGCGTCCGTCGGTGATTCTCCTGATCGGTCCAGGGATCACCGAGCTGGTAGAGGGAGAGACCACTCACCGGGCCGGTCGGCAGGCCGCTGGTGTCGTGGACCGCCGCGTCGCAACACTTCGGCGCGTCGCCGGCGCTTGCGGGCCCGGCGATGAGCGACAGGAGGAGCCACGCGATCACGCCGCCCCTTGGATGCAGATCCATCACTTGCCTCCCTGTTCCTCGGGAACCACGTCCCGGGCGCCGCGGAACCCGAGGTTCCGCACGGTGTAGCGACCCTGCAGACTGCTGCGAAACGCGTAGCGCATGAAGGCCGCGTAGTCGCGGAAGTCCGCGGCCCCGACCGAGCCGCTTCCGCAGAACAGTCCGCGATCCAGTCCCGCGTCACCGCGTGACTCGCCGGTGACCAGAGCGGTATTGAAGTCGGCGACCCACTCCCACACGAGACCGTGCATGTCCCAGGCACCCCAGTAGTTGCGAAACGTGGATTTCACTTCCGCGAGCGTGCTGGGGGTGGGCTGTCCGTACCAATCGAGGATCCGCTGATGAAACGCGGGCAGCTCGCGGCCGTCCGGTTCGGTCTCGGAGGCCACGGCGGTCCGTTCCCACTCGGCCAGGGTAGGGAGGCGCTTTCCCACCCACTCGCAGTAGGCCCGACTCGCAAACCACGAGACGGTGACCACTGGAGCGTTCGGAGCGCCGCCGGGCTCCAGGTCACTGACCCAACCGGCGAGGTACCCTTCGTCGGCGAAGAGCGGCGGCACCCGGGAACGGCGCCACTCGGGAACGGCGGTCACGAATTCGAGGTACTCGCGATTCGTGACCGGCCGCTCGTCGAGATAGAACGCCGGGATCTCCTGGGCGCCTTCCACGTCGAACATGGGCGTGTAGGTGCCGGCGTCCACGCGGACCATCCCGGGCGGCGGAGCGCCGGGCTCGGCCCCCGCCGGATCCGCGCCACCCGCGCCGATCAGCATTGCTCCTCCCAGGATCCAGCGCACCGCGTGTCTCACCGTGGATCTCCCTACTGCTGGAACGCGTTGTCCAGCGGACCGTTCTTGCGGACGCGAGCGACGCGGTCAGGCGTGATCGTGTCGCCGGTGTTCCCCCAGCTGTTCAGCACGAAAGTCATCACGTTGGCGATCTCCGCGTCCTTCAGCGTCTGCGGGGTCATCAGGCCGTTGTACTTCTGGCCGTTGACCATCATCTCCCCCTGTTGCCCGTAGATCACGCCGCTGATCGCGCGGTCGATGTCGGCGATCAGATAGTCCGATTGGACCAGGGGAGGGAACACGGCCGGGATCCCCTGTCCGTTGGCCTGGTGGCACGCGAAGCAGGTCTGATTGTAGATGCGTTCGCCCTGAAGCATGCGCTCGGCCTTGGTCAACGCCGCGGGCGGATCCGGGGTGCTCGCGGTCAACGTGACCTGTCCCTCGGGAAGATAGACGGAGTCGTCCTGCTTGCCCGAGTAGATCGCCGGTTGTTCGTCGCCCGACACGGCAAGCATTCCCAGCGAGCCCTTGTTGAACGTACGGAAGATGGAGTGGTCCACGAGGATGAGCGTGCCCGGGACTTCGACCTTGAACTCGACCACGGTGGCGCCGCCGGCCGGGACCAGCGTGGTCTGGACGTTTCGGTTCATCTGGGATCCGCCCTCGGCCCACACCGTGTCGAAGATCTCGCCGATCACGTGGAACGAGGACACGAGGTTGGGACCGCCGTTGCCCACGTACAACCGGACCACCTCGCCCACGTCCGCGCGGATCGAGTTGTCTCCCACCAGGGCCCCGACCGATCCGTTGAACACCACGTAGTCGGGATTCTCGGCCAACGCCTTCTCCAGCGCGAACGGCTGAAGCCCCTCGTCGCCGTAGCGGCCCTCCGTGTAGAACTCTCCCTGCATGACGTAGTACTCGCGATCCACGGGAGGCAGCCCCTCCTTGGGGACGACCTGGATCAGGCCGTACATGCCGTTGGCGATGTGCATTCCCACCGGAGCGGTGGCGCAGTGGTACACGTAGACTCCCGGGTTCAGGACCTGGAAGGAGAACGTGGAGCTGTGGCCGGGCGCCGTGAACGACGAAGCCGCGCCGCCTCCCGGACCGGTCACGGCGTGAAGATCGATGTTGTGCGGCAGCTTGTTGTCCGGATGGTTCTTCAGATGGAACTCCACCTGGTCGCCTTCGCGCACGCGGATGAACGGGCCGGGCACCGTTCCCCCGAACCCCCAGAACACGTACTCCACGCCGTCGGCGAGACGTGCGGTGTACTCCTTGACCTCCACGTCCACGATGACCTTGGCCGGCTCCGTCCGGGTGATGGCCGGCGGCACGCTTGGCGGCGCCACCAGCACCGCGTGCTCCACCGGCAGCTCCTGGCCGGTGGCGGCGGTTGCGGTCAGGCCAAACAAAGCGATGGTCGCGATGAGTCGAGACCAGGGGGTTCCCTGCATCGTCCTGCTCCTTTCCCGGCGCGAAATCCGCGCAGGCTGGTGGGTTGCTCTCATGAGTCCTTCAACCGGACAGATCCCTCGCGCACGGCTCGTGCGAGCCGTTGCAGCGTACTTCGCTTGAAGATTTCCTGGATTCGCTTTCTTTCGCGGACCCACTCGTCGTGCATGGGGCACGGGGCCTCCTGGCCGCAGCCGCGCAGACCCAGGATGCACTGGTCCTGGAGGTCGTTGCCGTCGATGCTGCCCACGATCTCCAGCAGCGAGATCTCGCCCGCGGGACGCGCCAGGGCCACGCCGCCCCGCGGGCCCCTCTCGGATTTCAGCAGCCCGTCCGCGGTGAGCCGCTGCAGGGTCTTGGTCAGGAAGTGAAAGGACAGGCCGAGCTCCTCCGCCACGGCGCGGATGGACACGTGGCCCCTCCGCTCGTTGTCCGGCGCGGCGGCCAGATAGACCATGGCCCGGACCGCGTTGACGCATGCCTTGGACATCACCATCCGACCGTCTCCTCAAATTCGGATATTAACATCTGAAATGTGTCGATTCGGCCGTGGCCCGTCAAGGGGCTCGTGTGCGTTTCCCGTTCCAGCGGGCGTTCCTCCTACAAGCGCAAGACCCCCAATCCTGGAGCGTACCGATGACTCAGACACTTGCACTGTTTGTAGTGGCCTTCACTGTCGTGCCCGCCTGGGCCGGCGAAGCGCCTGTTTCCCGACCCCCGGCCCCCCGGGCCATCGTCGATCCGATCGATGCCGTTCCGGCACCGGTCTCGCCGATGCCGTCCGCTCTGTCGCCGACCGTCGAACTCGCCAATCTCGGAGCTGGCCCCCTGGTCCCGAAGTCGCTTCCCCCGGATCCGCTCCGTCACCGCGGCTGCGTCTTCCTGGATGCCGGCGATCCCGATCTGGACCTTCCGAACCGCGGGGAGCAGGCCAAGCTGGCCGGCGCGTGGGAGC
>BQJX01000314.1 GCA_021604925.1 Gemmatimonadota bacterium | reverse complement strand
GGCGGGGCCCACGGCCTCGGGCGGCGCGACCCCGGGACTGGACCAGTACACCGTGGATCTCACGGCCACGGCCAAGGCGGGGAAGATCGATCCCGTGCTGGGCCGCGACGCGGAGGTCCGCCAAATCGTGGACATTCTCATGCGACGTCGGCAGAACAATCCGATCCTGACGGGAGAAGCCGGCGTGGGCAAGACCGCCGTGGTGGAGGGGTTTGCGCTGCGGATCGCGAACGGCGACGTGCCGGAGCCGCTTCGCAACGTGTCGCTTCGCACCCTGGATCTGGGTCTGCTGCAGGCGGGCGCGGGGGTCAAGGGCGAGTTCGAGAACCGCCTCAAGCAGGTGATCGAGGAAGTCCAGTCCTCGGCCAAGCCCATCATCCTGTTCATCGACGAGGCCCACACGCTGATCGGGGCGGGCGGCGCCGAGGGGCAGAACGACGCGGCCAACCTGCTCAAGCCGGCCCTGGCGCGCGGCGAACTCCGCACCGTGGCCGCCACCACCTGGGCCGAGTACAAGAAGTACTTCGAGAAGGACCCCGCGCTCACGCGTCGATTCCAGGTGGTGAAGATCGAGGAGCCTACCGAGGAATCCGCCGTGGAGATGATGCGCTCGCTGGCGCCCAAGCTGGAGGGGCACCATCGCGTTCGGGTGCTGGATGAGGCCGTCATCGATTCGGTGCGCCTCTCGCATCGCTACATTCCCGCGCGCCAGCTTCCCGACAAGTCGGTCAGCGTGCTGGACACGGCGTGCGCGCGCGTGTCCATCGGGCAGGGAGCGATCCCGGCACCCCTGGAGGATGTGAGCCGCCGCATCGACGGGCTCCGCCACGAGAAGGGGATCCTGGAGCGCGAGCTGGCGGTGGGCGGCCGGCACGAAACGCGCCTGGCCGAGATCGAGGAGTCGCTGGCGGACGCCGAGGTGCGCCAGAAGGAGTTGCAGGAGCGCTGGGACATGGAGAAGGAACTGGTCGCCGAGATCACGGAGATCTCGCTGCGGCTGCAGGGCCTGAACGGCAACGCTCCCGCGTCCGATGCGGGCGAGGCCGGGGACGCGGCGGCGGATGCGGCGGCGGCCGGGGACCCGGTGGCCCAGCCGCTGAGCGATGCGGAGCGGACCCAGCTCCGCGGACAGCTGGACGAGAAGCGGGCGACCCTGGCCGGGATCCAGGGCGGGACGCCACTGATCCAGGCCGAGGTGGACGCCCAGACCGTGGCGGAGGTCATCTCCGGTTGGACCGGGATTCCCGTGGGTCGAATGATGGCCGACGAGATCCAGACCGTGTTGGACCTGTCCACCCGGCTTCGCGCCCGGGTCATCGGTCAGGACCATGCGCTGGAAGCCATCAGTCGCCGCATCCGCACGTCGCGCGCCAAGATGGACAACCCCACGCGGCCGGTCGGCGTCTTCATGCTGGTGGGGCCCAGCGGCGTGGGCAAGACGGAATCCGCGCTCACGCTGGCGGAGATGCTTTACGGCGGCGAGCGCAACCTCATCTCGATCAACATGTCCGAGTACCAGGAGGCGCACACCGTCTCCAGCCTCAAGGGATCCCCCCCCGGCTACGTGGGCTACGGAGAGGGCGGCGTCCTCACCGAGGCGGTGCGGCGTCGGCCGTACTCGGTGGTCCTGCTGGACGAGGTGGAGAAGGCGCATCCGGACGTGATGGAGCTCTTCTTCCAGGTGTTCGACAAGGGTGCGCTGGAAGACGGCGAAGGTCGCGAGATCGATTTCAAGAACACGATCATCCTGCTCACCTCGAACGTGGGCTCCGACACCATCATGAAGCTGTGCGCCGACCCGGACACGATCCCGGATTCGGACGCGCTGGCCGAGGCCATCCGGCCCGAGCTGCTGGGAGCGTTTCCCGCGGCGCTGCTGGGTCGCATGATCATCGTGCCGTACTATCCGATCCAGGGCGAGGTCCTGGACGCGATCATTCGCCTGCAGCTGGACAAGATCTCCCGCCGCGTGAAGGCGAACCACAGCGCCGAGCTGGTCTACGGCGAAGAGGTGGTCCGGGCGGTCGCCGCCCGCTGCACCGAGGCCGCCAGCGGCGCCCGAAACATCGACGCGATTCTCACGAGATCCATCCTGCCGACGGTGTCGGCGGAGATCCTCCGCCGAATGGCGGCCGGGGACGAGTTCTCACGAGTGGAAATCAAGGCCGGCGAGTCCGGCGACTTCCTCTACGACATCCAGTAACCGCCGGAGACAGACATGGCTGAACCCACTCTCGAAGTCGAGGTCGTCACCGCAAGCGACGACGACTTCACGCTCCGTCGCCTCCAGGGGACCGAGGAGCTCTCCAAGCCGTTCGAGCTGCACCTGGAGATGCTGTCGGACAACCTGGAAGTCGACTTCACCCAGATCGTGGGTCAGCCCATCTCGGTCAAGATCAAGCCGGGTGGCGAGATCGTGCGCGAGTTCAACGGCGTCGTGTTGCGGATGGGGCAGAAGGGCACCGAGGAACGCTACGCCGTCTACGAGGTCACCATGGTGCCGTGGTTCCGCCTGCTGGACCTGCGGGTGGACTGCCACATGTACACGGAGAAGACCACGTCGGAGATCGTGGAGGATGTCCTGGGTCAGCACTCCGGCGTGTATCGCCTGGATTCCATTTCCACGGAGCGGGATTGCTGCGTCCGCTACCGGGAGTCGGACCGCGCCTTCGTGTCCCGGTTGCTGGAGGAGGAGGGTTACTACTACTACAACCTCTCCGAGGATGGTGACCACACGCTGATCATCAAGAACGGGAGTGCGGCCGCGGAAGTCCAGGTGGAGGGCGAGTACTTCGCCGACTCATCGGGACACGACGGCGGCGAGCGGATCAGCGAGTTCCGCAAGCGCCAGGAAGTCGTGTCGGGGGACTGGGCCATGGTGGACTTCCTCTACGGGGACCCGGTGCTCGGGGAGCCGAAGGAGACCGCGCAGTCCGCCGTGGATCAGGGTTCGGCCGGCGACTCGCTTTCCGTGTTCGATTTCCCGGAGCAGTACGGCAAGTACAAGACCGGCGCCAGCAGCGCCCTGGCCGACTGGGTCAAGGTGCGTGCGGCCCAGTCGGACGCCCGGGCCGTCGTTTACAATGGGAAAAGCAACATCTGGGGCATGACGGCGGGGCACGGTCTCACGCTGTTGGAGCACTTCCGCGAGGAGTACAACACGAACTACCTGGTCACCCGCGTCACCCACGATCTGGAGTTCTCGGGGGCGATGGAAGCGGGGTCCTTCGAGGAGTCGCGCTACGCGAACGAGTTCACCTGCCTCGTGGAGGGGGTGGAGTTCCGCCCGGCCGAGGTCACGCCCAAGCCCAAGATCTACGGGGTCCAGAGCGCCGTGGTGGCCGAGGCCATCGACGACCAGGCGCGGGTCCGCGTCCGGTTCCCGTGGGCCGAGGACTCGAGCTGGTGGGTGCGCGTGTCGCAGTCGCTCGCGGGAGCGGGATGGGGGCACCAGTACCATCCCCGCGTGGACCAGGAGGTCCTGGTCACGTTCCTGAACGGCGACCCGGATCTGCCCGTCATTGTAGGCCGTGTATACAATGGCGCCAACGCCGGGCCCTACAGCGCGGTTCATTCGCAGGGCGGCGTGAAGACCCGATCGATGGAAGGCGAGAAGGACAACTTCAACGAGATCCGGTTCGAGGACGAGAAGGGCAGCGAGGAGGTGCTCGTCCACGCGGAGAAGCAGCTGACGGTCACCGTGGAAGCGGACGAGTCGCGCCAGGTGGGCGGGAATCGATCGGAGCAGGTCGAGAAGAACGTCGACATCAAGATCAAGGGCAACCGCACCGAGTCCGTGTCCGGAAACCGGTCGCTCTCGGTGGGTGGCAACAAGGAAGAAGCCGTGTCGGGGGCCAAGTCGGTGACGGTCACGAAGGACCACACGGAGGCCGTGGAAGGCGACATGAAGGTGGACGTCGCCAAGGGCCGGACGGTGAGTGTCGGGAAGAAGCTCACGGAATCGGCGGGTGACGACATTTCGGTGTCGGCCGGCAAGGCCATGACGGTGAGTTCGGGCAAGGACATGACAGTCACCGTGGCGGGCGAGTACTCCATCACCGTGGACAAACTCGCCAAACTGGAAGTCACCAAGGCCTACAACGTGGAGGCCAAGGAGATCCAGATCGAGGCCAAGGACAAGATCGTCCTGAAGGCCGGCAAGGCGTCGATCACGCTCAAGAAGAACGGCGACGTGGTGATCGACGGTGGGAAGATCGACGTGAAGGGATCCGGCGACGTGAAGATCAAGGGATCCAAGGTGGGAGCCAACTAGCTCTCGCCGCGCGCCGGAGCCTTGCCCGCAGCAGTGCGCCCCGCAGCAGTGTGCCCCGGAGGACTGCGCTCCCGAGCGGTGCGCGGGGTCCCGGCGGCCGCGGGGCGGTCGGGCCGGTGGGGCGCCCCGAAGCGCCCGTCTACTTCTCGTTGCGCTTCCGGTGATCCGCTTCCATGGCAGCGATCTGTTCGGGCGTGATGGGCGGCGGCTCGTCGAGAT
>BQJX01000313.1 GCA_021604925.1 Gemmatimonadota bacterium | reverse complement strand
GCAGTGCACGCAGTTCGACGCGTTGATGTGGAGATCCGGCTTGCCGTTCGCGTCGTCGACCATCTCGTACACGGCCGCGGGGCAGAAGTGCTGGCAGGGGTTGCCGTACTCCTCCACGCAGTTCGTGCGGCAGATGTCGCGGTCCGCCACGACGAGATGGCACGGCTGATCCTCTTCGTGCATGGTCCCGGACTGGAACACGTTTGTCAGCTTGTCGAAGATCTTCTCGTTGTCCACGTGAGCGGTGGGCCGGACGCGCTCGGACGCGGACAGCTCACCGAGCTTCTTCATCCGCTCGTGCCCGGCTTCGCCGCGCAGCCGCCCCCCCAGGATGTCCGCGCCGCCCAGCAGCAGCTGCAGCCCCGATCGCATCATGCCGGTGTACAGGTTCTTCGACATCGCCTGATGGAAGTTCCGCACCTTCCACATCTCGTCCTTGATCCACGACTCGGACACGCGACGTTCGTAGGTGGCCAGGTGCGCGCCCGAGAGGTCGTCCTTCTTGAGCCCCTCGAAGATCGTCTCCGCCGCGAGCATCCCCGACTTCATCGCGAGATGGATTCCCTTCAGACGCATGGTGTTCAGGAACGCCGCGGAGTCCCCGATGAGCAGCCCGCCGTCGAAGCTGGCCTTGGGGCACGAGTACCAGCCGCCCACCGGGATGGCCTTGGCGCCGTACGAGATCACTTCGCCGCCCTCCAGCCAGCCGGCCACCAGCGGATGCTCCTTCAGGCGCTGCAGCTCGGACTGGGGACTGGTGCCGGGGTGCCAGTAGTCGAGGCCGGTCACGAATCCGAGCGAGAGGATGTCGTCGCCGAAGCCGTAGGCAAAGCTGCCTCCGTACGTCGCCGAATCCAGCGGGTAGCCCATGGTGTGGACCACGTGCCCCTTGGGAAAGCGGCCCGGCTTCAGCTTCCAGGTTTCCTTGACGCCGGTGGCGTACACCTGCGGATCGCGGCCGGCGGCCAGTCCGAACTGCGCGATCGCCTCCTTGGTCAGCGATCCGCGCGGCCCTTCGCCGAGCACGGTGACGCGCGCCTGGATGTCGGCGCCGAGCTGGTGATTGCCCTTGGGGTTTCCGTGCTTGTCGAGTCCCTTGTCGGTCGTGCGAACACCCACCACGCGTCCGTTGTCCATCAGGAGTTCGCGGCCGGCGAGTTCGGGGATGATGAACGCGCCCTTCTCCTCGACCTTCTCGCCGAGCCAGCGCACCAGCTTGGAGAGACTGACCACGTGGTTGCCGTGGTTCTGGAGCGGGGGCGGCGTGATCGGCAGCTTGAACTTCCCGGACTTGGTCAGGAAGAGCACTTCCTCTCCGACCACGTCGGACTCGCCCGGGAATCCCTGCTCGCGGTAGTCCGGCATCAGCTCGGCCAGCCCGCGCGGATCCATCACCGCGCCGGAGATGGCGTGCGCGCCCATGGCCTTGCCCTTCTCCATGATCGCGATCTCGAGCTCGCCCATCGGCTCGGCGCCCGAGGCGGCCGCCTGCTCGTTGTGCCGCTCGACCAGATTCAGGAGGTGGTAGGCGCCGGCCAGGCTCGCGGGACCCGCGCCGACGAAGAGGACGTCCACGGGCATGACTTCACGAGGGGGCGCCATTGATGACTCCTCAGGGAGATCGTTCCAGAGGCGGCACCCGGCGAATCCGCGGCGCTCTCCGAATCGGATAGTCCGTGAGGAGGGTTACCCCCGAAGGGCGTACCAGGTCAAGAGGCGCGGGAAGCGACGAACGCGCCGTTTGCCTTCTTCGGCCGGAAGTCGGCCCACGCTCCGCAGATAGCGGTTCCGATCCCGGGTCTCCCGGGCCAGCCGGCGGACCCAGGCGGTGTAGCGCACGCCCACCGGAAGCGACGAGATCACGGTCTGGAGATTGGCCAGGATCGACGGATGGTCCGCGTCCAGCTCGGCGGCCCGCCGGATCCGCTCCAGCGCCAGTTCCGAGCGGCCCTGGCGCAACAGGACCCACGCCAGTTCGTTCCAGGCGTTGGCCAGGGTGTCGTTCAGGCTGACCGCCTTTTCCAGGCGCCGACGCGCTTCTTCCAGGTTTCCGTCTTCTGCAAGGGCCACGCCTTCGATCACCTCGCAGCGCGCGTTCTCGAAGGTGGGATCCTCGCGACGCGCCCAGACATAGTACCGATACGCTTCGGCGGCCGCGCCGAGTTCCACGTGACAGTCGCCCAGCCGGGACAGCACCTCGATGGACGCCGGCTCCACGCGGTGGGCGTCCTCGTAGCGGGCCAGCGCCTCCCGGATCCGTCCGTTGGTGAAGTGGTACTCGCCCAGCATGAAGATCGACTTGAAGAAGAGCGGATCCTGACGAACGCTCTCCTCGAAGAACTTGGTCGCGAGATGCGTTCGGCCCAGACGCTGGTACACGAGTCCCAGGTTGTAGTGGCTGCCGGCATCCGACGGGTCCGCCTCCAGCAGGGACTCGCACGCCTGGATCGCTTCCGGGAAATCGCCCAGCTCGTAGTAGCAGCACTGCAGATCGCGCAGCGCCACGATGTAGCCGGGATCCACGCCCAGGCACTCCTCGAAGTGATCGCGCGCGCGGTAGAAGTCGCCGAGATCCAGGAAGTAGCGTCCGAGCGCGTAGCGGCCTTCCGGCGACTCGTCCTGCGACTTGAGCGCGGCTTCCAGATGCACCCCCGCTTCGCTCACCTGCTCGCGGGCAAAGAGGAACCGCGCCATGATCACGTGCGGTTCGGTATCCGTGGGGCGGCTCTGCAGGCAACGGCGCGCGTACGCGATGCCGTCGTCCATGCGGTGGAACGCGAGGCACAGGTTGGCGGCGGCGATCAGGACCTCGTGATCCCCCGCCTCCTCGGCCAGGTAGTCCTCGACGAGAACCAGCGACTTGCTCATGTCGTCGATCTCGTAGCATCCGGCCAGGTACTCGATCAGCGCCATGCGGAAGCGCGGCTCGATCACCAGCGCGCGTTCGAGATGATCCAGCGCGTTGCCGGGGCGGTCCTCTTCCCGGGCCAGGCAGTACTCGAGAAACGCGTCGAAGTCGACGTCGTCAAAGACGGGATTGTAGTCCGGCTCTTCTTCCTCGTCGCCGTACTGGCCGATGCACTCGCGCACCACCTTGGCCAGATCGTCCAGCAGCCGGAACACGGAACTCCGCAGCCCGTTGACGCAGCCGTCGCGAATCAGGCGACCCGTCTCCACTTCGTAGACGCGGTAGAAGAAGAGCAGGCCGTCGGCGACCTGCAGGCGACCGAGCAGGATGTAGTCGGATTCGAACTGGGCGCCGAAGCCGGGCAGGGAGAAGTCCATGGCGCCTTCGGCAAACGCGGGAACGTCCGGGTTCTTGTCGCGCAGAGCGGTCGTGGCTCGCTCGGCCTTGCCGAGGAGGATCGCGTTCGCTTCCAGACCGCCGATGGAGGTCAGGCGACGGGCGAGTTCATAGGTTGCACCGCACGCGAGCGGGTGTTCGTTCCCCTCGGCGCACACGGCGGTGAACTGGACAACTCCGACTCTCGGTTTCATACGCCGCCTTCGAAGAGTGCAACAACCGGATGGGTTCCGAGGTGGGCCTGGACGCGTCCCGAAACCGAGCGCTCGCTTGGACAGACTAACCTTACCGAGTTGCGACCGCGATTCTCAAGTGGTTTCCGGTTCCGGGGCCATCTTCGGGAACGTTTTGTTTCGCAAGGGCTTCCGCGCCTTGCACATGCGCCCCATCCGTTGCCGATTCTGACCCGGGGGCCGGGGAGGACCCACGGAAGCTACGGACGGGCGGGGCCCTGGGCGGGATCGCCGCGATGCCACAGGGGGCGGATCGGGAGCGAGTGCTCGGTCACGGCGTCGCCGACGCGGCTGCGGACCAGCACGTAGTACGCCTGGTTGGTCCCGGCCAGCAGCGGGAAACGCCCCACCCAATGTCCGGCGAAATCCGCTCCGTGACCGTCGTAGTGAACCGGGATGTCTCTCCACGCCATCGGCTCGGGTTCCCGAAGATGCCGCCGCGCCTTGAAGTCGAATGCGTCCAGCGGATCCACCTCCATCGTTCGCAACGTGACCTCCGTGACCGGGGCATTGCCTTCGCCGACGAACACCGTCACCAGCAGGTCGCCATCCTGCACCTCCTCCGCCACCCGCACGAACGGAACGTCGCGGTAGCCGGCCAGGTGCTGTCCCCAGGCGCGCACCGCCTCCGCGGCATCGGGGCGGGCCAGCGAACTGGTCCCGTCGCGGAGCACGCGCAGGTCGTCCAGGGGAAGCGCGCGCGGCGTGGAGAACGGACCCTGGAACTCCTGCGGGCCGTTCGCGCGCGGCAGACTGTGGATCTCGTCGGAAGGTGCGGACGCGCGGGCCAGCAGGTCCACGGGCAGGTCCGGATCCGCGTCGCTCTCGAGAACGAAGAGGGCCGCGTCCAGGGCGCCGGTGCGCCGGAGTTCGGAGAGATCGTACTGGCGCCGCCAACGGAGGCCGTCGCCCTCGCAGGTCGGACAGCCGGGATCCGGATTGCCCCGCGACGAGGAC
>BQJX01000312.1 GCA_021604925.1 Gemmatimonadota bacterium | reverse complement strand
AGCTCCGTGCTCACAGGCGAATGCTCGTACGTCACGGCGACGTTCACCTCGGCCTCGAAGAGGTCGCTGTTCTCCAGACCGAAGTCCCAGTCGTTCGACTCGAGCTCCAGGTTCCGGACCCGCATGCCTTCGAAGACCTTGTCTGTCCGGTACGCCTTCAAGACCGCCGTCTCGACCTGGCTGATCAGAGCGTTCGCGTGCACCTCAGTGCTCTCGTCAGCGAACCCGGCGTCTTTGCTCGACGCGGTGATCGAGAGCAGGATCGGCAGCTGGCAGACATAGCCGCGGTTCTCCCGACCCTTGCGCTCAGCTCCACGGCTGATCACCAGCGTCGGCGTGCTCTCGACCTTCGGTTCGCCCCGCGACGCGCGCACGACACGCGCGAAGGTCACGCTGCCGTCCATGTTCTCGAGCGCCGTCGTCAGCGCCGTCATGATCTGCTCGCAAACGCTCGTCACTTCAGGTCTATCCCTTGCAGCGCCGCTTCGAGCCCCTCCGAGAGGGCCTCAAGAATCTTGGGGACGTTCGCGTCCCAGATCTTGAACATGCCGAGCTTCGGCTCAGGGTCCGCCGAACGGACCATGACGTAGATCGGCTGGTACTTCGCCTTCCGCGTCCCGTCCTTGCGCGCACGACCGACGAACCGCTTCAGCCAGACAATCCACCCGCGGTTCTTCGTCGGAGTGAAGGACAGACTCTTCAGCCCCACCTCCTGCACGAACTTGGCGTAGCTCTTGAACCGCTTCTTGGGTCGACCCGCTCTCTTCCCCCGGCTGCTCAAAGCAAAGCCGATCGGAATGACCAGGTACTTCCCACTCTTCGCCTTGTAGCTCTCGCCTGTCTCCAGGCCGTAGGCTGCGAACGACTCCGTCTTGATCACACCCTCGAGGTTCTGGAGCCTGCGCCCCTTGACCTTCCAGGTGATCGTCGCAGAGAGCGTTCGAGCCCTCTTTCTCGCCCGACCCTCATGCGGGTGTAGAACCGGGCTCTCGTCAATCAGCCGCCGGCGGTAGCGAGAGATGCCTTTGCGCATCCCGATCCGGAGGTTGCCCCCCAGGCGCTTCGGGAACTCCTGCAAGAGCCGGTCGAGCTCATCGAGTCCCTCGATCTCTACCGATAGGTCGTCTGACACATCGCTTCCTCAAAAGATGGGGGCCGGCACCCGCACCGGGTTCGCGCCGACCCCCACGACGAGCGCAAGGCCGAGGCCTGCTACTTCGCCGCTCCCTGCGAACCCTGCTTCTTCGCGGCCTCGGCAGCCTTCGCCTCCGCCTCGGCGGCCTTCTTCTCCGCCTCGGCGGCCTTCTTCTCCGCCTCGGCCTTCGCAGCCTCCTCCGCGGCCTTCTCGGCAGCGGCCTGCTGCTCCGGGGTCGGAGGGAGCTTGTCCTTCGGGACCTTGAAGAGCTTCGGCTTGTCCTTCGCGTCGATCTCCTCCAGCGCGGCGTCGCCGTGCTTGATGGCCATCTTCACGTCGTCGAGCGTCAGCCCTTCGGGGAGGTCCGCGGTGCAGAGCACCGCGTTCTGGGGAACCTCGATCTGGTTCCCCATGTACCTCGGGCCCTTCATGACGAGTTGGATCTTCGTCGACATTCAGTAGTCCTTCCGGGGGATTAGGCTGCCGCCAGCTGGACACGAGCGGCCGAAGGCCAGAACTCGTAACCCATGCCGTGGATCGACTCGACGATGTAGATGTGCTTGCGCTGGAGTTTCTCGCGCTCGGAGCCGCCAGCTACGTCGATCAGCTGCGCCTCCTCCTCGATAATCCGACCGATCGCCGGCTTCATCGTGTCCGTGCGGAACAGGAAGAAGACGTTCGAGGCGCTCAACCAGGGGTTGATCTCGAAGTCGATCGCCCAGCCGGAGGAGTTCATCTCGATGATGGTGTTGGTACCACCGGTCGCGATGAGGCGGTTCCCGAAGGCTTCCTGCGCTACGGCGAAGAACTCCTTCGGGAACATGCACTTGAAGCGCTTGGCTCCCGCGTTGATCCGAGGACGACCCTCGTCGTCGCGGTAGTCGCACATCTTCGAGATCGCGTTCATCACGATCTTGCGAAGCTGGTCGGAGGTCAGGTTGTCGATGCTCCCACCGGTGACGACCGTGTTCAGGTTAGTCGCAGTGTTGAAGCTGTTCGACATCGCTCCGGAATCGCCCCACACGTGGTTCGCGGAGAACAGCGGGTAGGTGTCGAACGCCACCCCGTACTCTCCGTCGACGTTCCCCTTCTCGAGGAGATCCGTGAAGTACTCGTACCAGTGGTGCGGAACGTCGTCGGCCAGCTCGCGGGTACGATCGAGGAGGATCCCGGTACGGTCGCGACGGAGCTCGTCCTTGGTGAACTCCAGCGCCGCATCGTAGATCTCGGTCTCGTGGTCGAAGCCGTACAGACGGGGCTTCGTTCCCTCGCGGGTCCCGATGAACTTCGTCAGTCGGGGAGTCGTGCCCACGAACTGGTACGACTCTTTGCCACGGTCGGTCCGACGCTCGCGCGTCAGCTCCGTGACGATCTGGGGGACCTCCCCACCGAGGTCGTCGAGGCGCTCCGTGAAAACGGCCTCGACGTCCCGACTCGTGAGAGGTGCGAAGACAGTCGACATAGCTGAACCTTTCTCAGCTCACAGAGCGAACTTCGGCGGCCTCGAATCGAACGCGAACCGTGGTTCCCGAATCGAAGTGAACGACCTTGCCGATCTTGACGTTGTTGGTTCCGGCGGAGAGCGTGAAGGTGTCGTCGTCGGAGGCGTAGACGTCGGCGCCGATGTCGCCCACGCCAGTCACGCCGACGACGTCGAGGATGACGGTCCCCTCCTTGCGCAGGAGCGAGTCGCCGTCGCCGTTCGCGGCTCCGACAGCCGTGTTGTCGAAGCCCTCCTCAGCAAACCCCCGGAAGCTCTCGCCAGCGGCAGCCGTGAGGGGACGGGCGAACCCGTCCGCCGGGCTCGATACCGCCGAACCCTCGAAGACGTGCACGCTCGCGCGAACGGGCGCTTTGATCATGTACTCGCCGACACCGGCCCCGTAGGTCCGTGCGACTCCTTTGGTCAGCGACATCAGAATCGCCCTTCGTTCTTGCGACGGTTGCACTCACTGAGGAAGTACGACTTGAACTCCCGACACTGAAATGCCTTCTGAGGCTCGGCCTCTGCCTGCCATGCGGCCCACGTCTCAGCTCGGATCGACTCGCGTTGAGCGTCGTCCTGTTGCGGGACCGGGCAGCCTGCGAGTGCTGCCTGGGACGGATCAGCTTCGCCCTCGTCGTCGTCCCCCTCGAACGAGTGGGTCTCGACGTTGTCGCCCCCCTCGTCCGTCGGAGGGGTGTTGACGGAGGTCGAAGCGTTCCGCACCGACGCGAGTGCGTCAGCCTGCATCGACTTCAGACCCGCGTTGATCTGCTTGAACGCCTCGAGCTCATTCGCCCCCTGCTCGATCAGGGTGTCGACGAGCGCTTCCTGGCCGGGGCCCGCAGCACTGCGAATCGCTGCGATCCGGGCGCGTTCGCCCTGGACCCCTTCTTCGCGACCCTCTTGGCGGAACTGCTCCGCGATCGTCGGGTGCTCCGCGGCGACCGTTTCCGCCGTGAGCGTCTCGGTGACCGGTTCGGTCATCGTTTCCTCCTTTGGCGTAGTTGCCGCCTCTGGATTGGGATTCTCTTCCGGGGCTCCGGACCGGAACCCTCTCCGCTCCACCACTGCCCGCTGGGCCGAGGTGATCACTTCCATGGGGAGACCGATCGAGTCGGCCAGTCCCATCTCGACAGCGTCCGCTGCCAGGTGGACCGACCCGTCCGCGAGCTCGCGGGCGCGTTCGCCCGAGATCCCTCGGCCGCGCGCCACCGCTTCGATGAAGAAGTCGTTGATCGACTCCACTCGGCCCTGGATGTTCGCCTTCTGCTCGTCGGTGATCGCCGTGCCGGGGACACCAACGCCCTTGAACTTGCCCGTCCGCAAGACGTGGACGTCGAGCCCTTGCTGCTCTGCGGCACGACGGCTTTCGACCAGGACCGCGTAGGTCCCAATCGATCCAATCTCCGCACCTTTGGTCGCGACGATCTCGTGCGCTTGTGAGGCCAGGAAGTACGCCGCAGAACCGATCATTCCGTCGGTGACCGCGACGATGCGCTTCTCGCTACGTGCCTCGTAGATCTCGTCCGCCATCTCGGGGACGCCGTCCGCCGAACCGCCCGGGCTGTCCACGTCGAGAACGATCGTCTCGACCGTGTCGTCAGCGAGCGCCTGGCGCATCCCGTTGCGGATCGCCTCGATCGATGTCCCGCGGGGCTGAGAAGAGCCGTTCACCTGGCTGGAGAACTTCGCGATCACCCCAGAGATCGGGACGACTGCCACTCCGTTCTCGACCTGGAAACCGGCCGGTAGTGGACGAGACCTCTCCTGCTCACGCGCCTCGACAATCGCGTGCACGTCTTCGGCAGAGAGCTTCTGACCGGAGTCGTGGCGCTGAACGACAGACACGAGGTTCTGAAGCGTGCTCTGCTCGA
>BQJX01000311.1 GCA_021604925.1 Gemmatimonadota bacterium | reverse complement strand
CTTCTTGATCCGGCCGATCGCCACCAACTCGCGCTTGGCCGCGTCGCCGACGAAGTCGGGGCCGAGGTCCTGCAGGCCGTCGAAGTAGTTCAGGAGCACGTCGCGCCGGTCCTCCAACGTGGGCTCGAACACGGGCCGCCCGGCCAGCGATTCGCCGATCTGCCGGAGCACCCACGGATTCCGCAGGACTCCGCGACCCACCATCACGCCGTCCGCTCCGGAAGCGTCCAACGCGGCCCGGGCATCCTCCACGGTGAGGATGTCACCGTTCACCAGGACCGGCACGGAAACCGCGGCCTTGACCTTGCCCACGAACTCCCAGTCGGACCGGTTCTTGTACATGTCGCATCGGGTGCGACCGTGGACGGCGATCATGGCCGCGCCCGCATCCACGGCGCGCTGGGCGAACTCCGGCGCGTTGCGGGACTCCGAGTCCCAGCCGGTTCGCATCTTCACGGTGAACGGGACGCCGCGGGGTTCCAGGGCGCGCCCCACCGCCGCGAAGATCGCGCCGGCGTGCTCCGGCTCCCGCATCAGCGCGGAGCCCGCACAGCCGGACGTGACGGACTTGCTGGGGCAGCCGCAGTTGATGTCCACGATGTCCGCGCCCAGGTCCGCGCAGAAGATCGCGGCGTCGGCCATGCGCTCCGGATTGCGGCCATAGATCTGGATGGAGACCGGATGCTCGTCGGGGTCGATCTCCGCCATCCTCCACGCCCGCGCGACGGATCGGGTCATGGCCTCCGAACTCACGAACTCCGTGACCGTGAGCCCGCAGCCTCCCAGACCTCGAATCATGCGCCGGAACTCGCGATCCGTGATCCCCTCCATGGGGGACAGGACGCACGGCGGATCGACGGTGATCTCACGAATTCGCAGTGACATGGGCTTCCTCCGGACCCCAGGGTACCGGGTCCGCGCCGCCGGCGCCAGCGGCCGGCGCGGTTTTCTCCGGAGCGGGGCCTAGGAGGTGGGCTTTCGCGGCTCGTCGTAGTAGTCGATCTGGTCCGCGGGCATCACCACGGAGGTGGCGATGTTGGTGAGATGGGCCAGGATCCGCTTGTAGTGGCGCCCGGCCAGCACCAGCGCCACCGCGTCGTGGGTCTCCAGATCGCTCTTGGCGATCTTGGCGATCTCCACCTCGCAGCGTCGCATCGTCTCCCGCGCAGTCGCGATCGCCGAGTGCGCGGCTTCCTTGTCGGAGTAGCGGAAGGCCCGGCGAACCGTCCCGAAGAGTCCCTTTACCTGGGTCCGGATTCCGTCATAGTGCGGATCGTAGATGTCGCGTTCGAAACTGGCGCCGTCGATCTTCAGCACCTCGAACAGGTTCTTCACGTAGTCGCCGATGCGCTCCGCGTCCTTGACCAGCGTGGTGAGGATGAACGCGGTGGGGATCTCGTGCTCCGACGGCGAGGCGGCCAGATGCGAGATGATGCGGCGTCGGATCTGGCGCTCGCGGGCGTTGATCTCGCGGTCCCGCGCGTACAGTTCGTCGCGGATCTTTTCCGTGTTCTCCTTGTCGACCAGGTACTCCGCGCAAAGAGTGAAATTCATCTCGGCGAGTTCGAGCATCTCGTCGAAGCGCGCCACGACCGTGTCGGTCCAGTCTTCGCCGCGGAAGAAGTTGGCGAGTGATTTGAACATCTCGACCTCCCGGGTCAGTTCCCCGCGAGCAGCCGTTGCATCAGGATCACGGCGCCAGGCAGGAGGAAGAACAGTGAGAAGAGGTAGGCGAACGGTACCAGCTTGGACCGAACCGAGAGATCCGCGAGTTTCCGCGCCATATGGATGGGGATCATTCGCACCGGCTTGAATGGATAGATGAGCGCGATCCCGGTCACGTTGAAGAGAAAGTGGACCAGCGCGATGGCCACGGCGTCGTGGGTGCCGGTGGTGGACGCCAGGAGTCCGGTCACCGTGGTCCCCACGTTGGCCCCCAGCGTGATCGCAAAGGCGCCCTCCAGCGGGAGGATACCCGCCCCGATCATGGGCACCAGAAGCGCCGTGGTGATGGAACTGGACTGGACCATCACGGTCAGGAACGCGCCGACCAGGATCCCCACCATTCCGCCACGGCCGAGCAACTGGAAGAAGGCGCCCTCCGCGCGCGCGAGCAACAGGTGCTTGAGCAGGCGCGGCAGGAAGGCCAACGCCGTGAAAATCCCGGCCAGAGCGATGGCGAGACCCACCGAACCCACCAGGACCTCTCCCCAACCGGTCTGCTCCACCGTATGGAGCACCCACTTGGACACCGGCTTGGTGATCGCCTTGATCGGGCTGTGGAACTCCACCGCGCCCGTGCCCACCAGCAGGTCCGCCAACGCGCTTCCCGACCGCTCCAGGAAGTGGGTGGACATCTCCAGGGGAAACAGGAGCAGCAGCGAGAACAGGTTGAAGAAGTCGTGCATGGTGGCGCCGGCGAACGATCGACGGAACTCCTCCCGTCGGTTCACCGACGTCAACGCGACCATCGTGTTGGTGACCGTGGTTCCGATGTTGGCGCCCATGATCATGGGCACGGCGCCCTGGAGCGTGAGGGCACCCGCTGCGACCAATCCCACGATCAGCGAGGTCGTGGTGGAGGAACTCTGGATCACCGCGGTGGTCAGCATTCCGATCATGAGTCCGACCACGGGACTCGCCGTGGCCGTGATCAGGCGCTTGGAGAAGTCCTCGCCCAGATGCTTGAACGACGCTCCCATGAGCGTGATGCATACGAGGAAGAGATACAGCAGCGCACACAGGACCAGAATGTTCTGGATGCGCTGTTTCACGGCGTCTCTTCCGGCCTGGGGAGCGGGGGCTTCGTGGCCACAATGGCGTGCGCGATGCCCATCGTCAACGTCTTGAGGACGACCGGCGAAAAGCCCAGGGAGTGGAGCAGCGCCACGAACTCGTCGGGGGACAGAAACCCCTTCTTGGTGCGTCTCAGGTACGCGTAGGCGGAGGGGCTGCGTGAGATCCAGCGCCCCAGGCGCGGCAGGATGTGGTCCATGTAGAAGCGGATGGCCGGGTTCTCGTCCTTGCGGAAGAACTCCAGCACCACCAGGCGCCCGCCCGGCGCCAGGACCCGGTGGGCCTCCAGCAGCCCTTTTTCCAGGTCCGCGAAGTTGCGCACCCCGAAACCGACCGACACGAGATCGAAGTACCCGTCCGGCTCGGGGATGGACAGCGCGTCGCCGCTGCGAAACTGGGCCCGATTGGACACCTTGGCCTTGGCGGCCTTTCTCCGGGCGCGTTGCACCATGGCATCGCTGAAATCGAGCCCGATCACGACGCCCTGGAACGCCTTCACCTTCAGGAACTCGAACGCGAGGTCGCCCGTGCCGGACGCCAGGTCCAGGATCCGGCGTGCGCCCTGCGGCCGCGCCATCGCCACGGTCGTCTTGCGCCACGGCCCGTCGAGTCCGGCGGAAAGAATCCGGTTCAGCAGGTCGTAGCGCGGGCTGATCTCCGTGAACATCCGGGCGACCCGCTCCGGGTCACGGTTCAGGAGTTTCTCGTCCAGCGGCATAGTTCGGGTTCCGAGGGTTCGGGGCGTCCTTCGCGGCTCGGCGAGGGCGGAGTTTGCCAGAGGCGTTCGTGGTCCGCAACGTGCGAAACCGAGACGAAGGGTCGCGCACGGGGGACGCCTGCGCTATTCTGCCGTCCCAACCTCGCAGGAGCCCTGGACTTGCCGATTGCCTCGCCCTTCCATCCGCGCACCGCGGCCCTCTGCACGAGCCTGCGCTGGAAGGAGTGGGCCGGATACTACGCGGTCTGCTCTTACGACACGTACCATGAGCGGGAGTACTTCGCGTTCCGGAACTCGGCCGGCCTCATCGACGTGACCCCGCTGTACAAGTACGAGGTCACCGGGCCGGACGCCGCGCGGTTCCTCACGTTCGTCATTGCGCGCAACATCGCCAGGATGAAGGTGGGGCGGGTCACGTACTGCTGCTGGTGCGATGAGCACGGCAAGCTCCTGGACGACGGCACCGTGTCCCGCCTGGACCGGGACCACTTCCGCGTGACGGCGGCCGAGCCCAGCCTGGCGTGGTTCCGGCGGAACGCGCGCGGCTTCGACGTGGCCATCGAGGACAGCACGGCCCGCCTGGCCGCGCTGTCGCTGCAGGGCCCCTCCTCGCGCCGCATCCTCGCCGCCGCGTGCGATGCGCCGCTGGATCAGCTGGGCTTCTTCGGGCTCACGCCCGCCCGCTTCGACGGGTTCGACGGCATCGTCACTCGGACGGGCTACACCGGCGATCTGGGCTACGAGGTCTGGGTGACGAACGACGACGCCTGCGCGCTCTGGGACCGGTTGATGGATGCCGGCGGCCCCCACGGAATCGTCCCGGCCGGGCTGGACGCGCTGGATATGAGCCGGGTGGAAGCCGGGTTCGTGATGAACGGTGTGGACTACTACAGCGCCAACCACTGCGCGATCGATCTCCGCAAGTCCACCCCATACGAGACGGGGCTGGGCTGGACGGTCCAGCTCAAGCGGGCACCGTTCATCGGGCAGGCGGCGCTGCGGGCC
>BQJX01000310.1 GCA_021604925.1 Gemmatimonadota bacterium | reverse complement strand
CATACAGCTCGCGATATCGCGGAACGAGGTCGGCGACGGACATGCTTCGAAGCTGTTCGACTTGTGCAGTCATTGACTTTCTCTCGTTCATGCATTGCCTCCCGTTCATGGTTGCGTTTAAACGAACGGACATAGAGAGCCTCGTGAACCGCGATGGAGGCAAGGACAATCCCCGACTCCATCGCGATGAACTTGTTGTCTACTGCGGGTGATCCGTGGGCGTCTGGTCGGGTTCGATCTGATTCGACACGTAATCACATGAACCACGAAGCACTCTGCAGGCCGCAATGAGCTTCTCGAGGGATGTCGTGGTTTGGGCGTAGCTGATCCCGAAGAGGTCGAGCTTCTGTGGTTGTCTTGATTTGGCGATCTGAGCGAGGCGGTCGCGGCCGCCGAAGACGTTGATAGCGTCTGGCCCGCTGCTACGATCGTGGCCGAGTACCACGTGAGCTTGACGGAGCCGCTCGCGGACCTCATCGTCGGCGAGGTCATTCTCGACGGCAGGCCAAGCCGTCGGATCGATTATGGTCATGGAACTGGTCATTAGGTGTTTCCTCCCTTCGCATCATGGTTATGTGGAGATCGAGCATCGGCGTTAGACTTGAGGCCGCGCTTCACGAGGTGGCGTACGAGTGCCCTGCCAAGGAGGCGCGCGACCTCGTGGTGGATAGTGGACGGGCGCTGTCGGCTCACGCATCTGACTCCGATGCTCGGCGAGAGTGGTCGCTGACGTCGTTCAGCGACACGTTCAGCTTGCCCGTGTCGGTAGCGTTGTCGAGATGCCGAAACACCTCGGCCTCGATCCGGCGTCGCGTGTCGTCGTCAAGGGGGCGGATAATGGTGCGCTTGCGGCCCTGACCGTCCAGCCGCCGGGGGTAGGCAAGCGTTAACGTTCCGTCCGCGGTTCGCCGGAGCGCAAGGCCCATCACCCGGAAGTGCTCGTTGACGGTGAGATCGACCCAGCCGAGCAGGCCAGTCGAGCGCACGTTGGTGGGGGCCTCGTGGAACTGAACGCTACTGATGTTGAACTCTGGCGTCATGTTCGGTCTCCTGACGGGAAGTGAAAGGGCTGGACGCCGCCCAGCGTCGCGAGCCCGGTTAGGTCGGTGCCGCCGATCGTCCTGCGGGACCTTTGCGGGACGTTCTGCGGGACGTTGGACGGTAACGTCCCGCAACGTAAGGTGTTTTGCAGTATCTGTTTGTGGTTTGCTGCGGGACGTTGCGGGACGTTTTGCGGGGTCAGCTCGTGGCCTCACGAAAAGAAGGGGGGGCGGGAGGGGCTCAGTTGAGCCGAGGTGCTTCTTTCTCAGACTCCGGCTCGCGACCCCCGAAAAGGTCCCGCAACGTCCCGCAAGGACGATCAAGTGGTTGAGCAAAAAGGAGTTACGTTGCGGGACGTTGGTCTCGAAGGTCCCGCAAAAGGTCCCGCAAAAGGTCCCGCAAGCGGTGCGAACGTCCCGCAGATTGCAGTCTTCGCGTTGGCGTCGTCGGGTGAGCCGCATCATGAGTCCTCCCAGAGTGCGGGCTCGGTCTGCGGATCATCTGAGGCGGAAACTAATACTAGCCGGTAACGGTGCCCCTTGACGTGCAAGTCACGATTGCGCTCGATGCGGTGATTGGCGTAGATCCGGTCGACCTGTGCGCGCAAGGCGAGTCCCATCCGAGTGGTCTGGGACCTGACCGTTCCGCCGCCGCGGGTCACCGGCAACAGGTCGTACTCGTCCGCTAACCTGGTGAGTGCTTCGACACCGACGGATGACTCGCCGTGGATGGATGCCCAGACTAGTACGAACTCCCGCCACTCCTCGCCTTCGGAGTCCGCCTCGAGGAAGAACTGCTCGCGGTCCTCCAGGAACCCGTCGATCTCGTTGACCGAGAGGATGCCTCCGAGTACCCGTGCCCAGGATTCGAAGCTGCCGATGGTCGCTTCGCCCTCGGGTTTGGACTCGGCGACCCAGTGCTGAATGAGCGTCAGGACGGATTCGATGAGGTCCTGGCGATGCCCGAGCGCCCACTCGAGGAGCTTCGGGTGACGGAACTCAGTTCTGTTCCAAGGTTGATCATTCTGGACGTCGATGCGGACTCGAACCGTGCGCCGAGCAAGCTCCATCGAGTACCGAGGGTTGTTCGCGGTCAACAGCCAGCAGGCCATGTTCGGCACGCTGATAATCCGTGAATGGCCGAGAACGCGGTCCGACCAGGTCGTTGACGTCAACGCGGCAGCGAGATCCGCGTTGTCCACGACGCCGGACTGCGGGGCGTTGTCCCACGTGATGATCTCGGGCGCCCTCATGAGCTCGGACGTCAACTTCTTCCTGAACTCCTCGGAGGACTCGGGCAACGTTGTGATCCTGGCATTGAGACCCGTCGCGACGAGCGAGATAACGTCCGCGAGAAGCGTCTTGCCGCTTCCCGGCATCGGGGCCTCGATCGAATGTAGTGGCGTAGGACCAATGATCATTCGCCGGACGAACGGAAGCAGGAGCGCCGCGATGGCATGGGCCCGGTCGGAACTAGACTTGAAGGGGAAGTCGACGAGGAGTTCCTCCAAGATCATGGACCTGGCGTGCCTGATGGCACTTGCATCGGGGACCATGGCGATGGGACGGGTCCTGGCTGAGTTGAGCCGTGTGAAGTAGACAGCATGCTCGCCGTGGTAGCCTGGCGTCTGAATGATCGATCCGTCCTTCGCGAAGGTCGGTGCCGCGATGACCGTCTCGAGCCTGGGGAGGTCCCCGAGATTCGGAATCTCGAGCATGTCACCTGCAACATCGCCATCCGGCTTCGCGGGTATCTCACCGCCGTCGCTCTGCGTGTACCAGCGAGCCCAGCGCCCGAGGAGGCCGAACATGTGTGTCTGGGACACGAGGTCGATGATCGTTCTGCCGTCGCGCTCGGCGAGCCGAACGACCGATCCTGCGCGATGGAAGATCTTTGGCTCGTCCCCCAGGTTCTGTTCGCGAATCGCATCCCATGCGGGATTGAGCATGTCGGGTAGCTCGACCGCGTTCTTCTGGATGCCGATGCGGTCATCGTGTACCTGGAGCAGGCGTGCGCGTTCGCGTTTCATCTGCCTACGCACCGTCAAGACCTTCTTGTCGAACTGTCCCACTCGCCCGCCTTTTTTTTTGGCGAGGTCCCGGACTGCCTCGAACATCTCCATGTCTTCGTTCTCAAGGACTGCAGCCGCTCGAAAGACTTCGTCCTCGAAGCAGCTATTGAGCGTCGCGGTCTCGTCCTGGAGCAGTGCATTCGCGATGCGGCGTGCCTCGGCGAGTGGAGATACGCGATCGAGTTGAATCGGTGACGTGATGAGGCGCCAGTGATCGCAACTGGAGCAGTACGTCTCACCGCCGAGGTCCGATCGAATGCGTGCACATGAACGGGGGCCTGCTGCCGTGAGAGCGTGGTCGACCTTCTTGTTTGTCTCGTCCGGGCGGTACTTGGCGTACCCCTTGCTCCACTCGTGCGAGACCGCGCGACCGTCCTGGCAACGCCCGATGATGCTAAGCATCGCGTACCACTCGGGCTCAGGCAACGTTGCTGCGTCCCTGCGGCAGTGGTCGAGCCACGCGCACTCCTTCGCGAGTTCGTCTGCCTTGGGAGCGTACGGGTCGTCGTGGGAAGGCGGGGTGACGTCTGTGCGTGGTCGCTCGTCGTGTGCCGCCTGCTCGACGTGCTCGTCGTACTCGCGAACGATGTCCTCGAAGTCGTCGGGGTTGTAGCGCTTGCCAGTATCCTGAACCACGCTGACCGGCTTCGGTGGCGTCGTCTTGTGGTTCAGCGTGCCTGGAATGCGGATGAGCCTGGCGAGATCTGCGGTGTTGTCCAGCTTCCAGCTCTTGGACGCCGCGTACGACCGGATCGCATACTGGACGGCCTTGAGCAGCCTCGAGCACCGGCCTCGATCCTCGTCAGACCCCATGATTTCGGGCTCGCGAAGAATCCAGAGCGAGAGCAGTCCGTTGCCGGTGTGCAGGATCAGCGAGGGTTCGTGCGGGATGGCCTTGAGGACTTCGAGTGCCGCGTCCTCATCTGGCGGGAGGTTTGTCTCAGCGTGGGCCTTGGGGTTCAGGATGTCGATGTCGACGTGAAGGCACGTGAAGCCGACAGCGTCGTTGATGGAACCGCGGCCGCTCTTGGGGTTGGGCTTCATCAGGGCGGCGTGGACGTAGACGTCGCACGACTTGGCGAGCTTGCTGGCGTAGCGTACCGCTTTGTCGATCTCGCTGACCTTGAAGTCGCCGCATTTCTTGCGCTTCAGGTCGAATATGGAGATCTGGCCGGATTCGGCCTCGGCGAAGAGGTGGGTGAGGTACTGCTTGGTGATCTTGGACATCGATTGCTCCCGGTTTGGCGGTTGTAGTTGCCTTCCGGAAGCTCTCGGTTCACGAATCCTGTTAACGTGTTAACGATCCGCGTTAACGAGCGTGCTTGTGGTTGAGTTGGTAACCCAGCTGATCCCCGAGGGGCCAGTGTAACGTACTGCCTTGCCGAATTTTGCATGCATTCTGATGTGGTTGT
>BQJX01000309.1 GCA_021604925.1 Gemmatimonadota bacterium | reverse complement strand
CCGGCGTTCAGCTTGAGCGCACCGGCCCGGATTCCGCGCAGGTCGGTGTCCGAGTCGAGGCGAAGCTCCAGCGCCACGTCCGCGCGGACTCCCCCCCCTCCCTCCAGGCGCTCCAGCGCATCCTCCACGCGGAGCAGTCGGTTCTCCAGGGGGAACTGCACGCGCAGCGGCTCCTGGTACACCACGTAGCCCAGCACCGTTCCGTCTTCCGCGCGGACCGGATGGATCGCCTCCAGCAGCGTGTAGATGTTGCCGTCGCGGATCGAGACCGACTCGAGTTCGCGACTCGGCTCGCGCGCCAGCGAAGTGGTGGCGGTGGGCGCCCAGCCCGACCAGGCGCGCGGCGTGCCCTGCAGGTCGTAGATGGTGGCTCCGGACTTGCCGCCGGCCGGGAACCGCTCCCGCAGATCCAGGAACACGGGACGACGGGCGGCCCGCGAGAACTCGAGCAGCGAGCGCGTATCCGGATCGCCGCCGATCGCCCGGATCTCGACGAGCGCATCGCTCCCCTTGGTCTTCAGGAAGTCCACGATGCGCTCGCTGCGCGCCTGCAGTTCCACCCGCGAGAGCTCGGACCAGGCGGCGTTGAAGCGGACTTCGCGCCAGGCTACGGCGCCTTCCAGGCCGGCGGTGCTCACGGCCAGGATCACGAGGAGGAGGTCGGACAACTCACGGCGGCGACGCATTCGCAGCGTGGCAACCGCCGTGATCAGGATCATCAGGGCCACGATGCCGAGATGGACCGTCACCTGCGAACTCCCGTCAACGGTCGATCGTTCGGATTTCCCCGATCCACCAGGTGTCGTTGCGACGGCGCAGGGACAGGTACACGCGATCCTCGTGGGCGGCTCCGTCGTTCAGACGGAACTCGCGCACCGCCACGGCGTAGGGCGATCGCCCCTCGGAATCGAGATTCCAGTACTTCTCGAACTCGAAGCGGTCCGTCTGCGCGAAGGTGAACATGTCCTTGAGGAGGAAGTAGGCCTGATCGCGATTGAAGTAGCCACCGCGCGGTCCGCCGCGCGTGAACGACAGGCGGACCTTCTCGTCCGGATCCAGCAGGTCGACCAGCGCATCCACGTCCGCCTGGGCCCAAGCCGCTTCTATCCGGGCAAACGTGGCCAGCGGTCCGGGCGGGAGGTCCCGGTCGGACAGCTCCTGACGCGAGACCCCGCGTTCGAGCGAGCGGGCATCGTCGGCCCCCGCCGGCGCCACGCCGAGAGCGCCGCCCAGGCAGATGATCAGGACCAGAAGCGCAGCGCGCATGCCGAGTGCTCCGGGGGGAGGCAGGTGGGGAGATCCCAGCGACGTTCGCGGGCCTCCGTGCCTTCATGATAGATCCAACCGCCCCTACGGGTCAACGTGCTGTGTTGCAAGTGGTTGTCAAATGGACACTTAGAAAAACGGGGCCACTTCCGGAGGGAAGCGACCCCGTGGATCTTCCGGAAGGCGGCGCGGCCGCGGCTACGACGCGATGGCCGCCTTGTCCTTGCGGCGGGCCCCGGACTTGGCGCGGCTCGGGCGGCGCTTCTCCCAGGCCACCAACAGCGGCGTGGCCACGAAGATCGACGAGTACGTACCCACGATCACGCCCACGGTCAGCGCGAACGCGAAGTCGCGAAGGACCTCTCCGCCGAAGACGAGCAGCACGGCCACCACCACGATCGTGGTGCCCGAGGTGATGATCGTCCGCGAGAGCGACTGGTTCACGCTGCGGTTGAGGACGCTCTCGTAGTCTTCCCGGCTCGGCACCCGGAGATTCTCCCGGATCCGGTCGAAGACCACGATCGTGTCGTTCAGTGAGTAACCCACAATGGTCAGGAACGCCGCGATGACCGCCAGCGACACCTCGTGGTTCGCCAGGCTGAACGCTCCCAGCGTGATCACCACGTCGTGAAGCAGGGCCAGGATCGCCGCCACGGCAAACCGGAACTCGAAGCGAATCGTGATGTAGACCAGGATCAGGAACAGCGCCAGGAAGATGGCCTGACTGGCGGCACTGCGCAGCTCGCCGCCGATCTTGGGTCCCACGGTCTCCTCGCGCCGGTTCTCGTACTCGGGCCACTGCGCGGACAGGGCGGCCTTCACGTCTTCCATGGCGTCCGTGCCGCCGGTCCGCTGGATCCGGACCAGGATCTCGTCCGGCGCACCGAACTGCTGGATCTCCGCACCGGCCACCCCCGCGCCGGTAAGCACGTCACGGACGGCTTCCACGCTGGTCGGCTCGGCGAACTTGGCCTGGATCAGCGAACCGCCGGTAAAGTCGATCGAGTAGCGCGGCCCGCCGTGCATCACCAGCGAGCCGATGCCGATCGCGATCAGCGTGAGCGAAAGGATCATGGCCATCCTTCGCTTGCCGACGAAGTCGATGTTCGTATCGGTCAGAAACTGCATGACGTCTCCTAGCCCTCGCTAAACGGGAATCTGCCGCACGTTGCCGCCGCGCAGGATCAGATCGAAGATCCCGCGAGAGACGAAGAGGGCGGTGAACATGCTGACGATGATCCCGGTCGAAAGCACCACCGCGAATCCGCGGATGGGGCCGGTTCCGAACCAGGCGAGAGCCGCCGCCGCAAAGAGCGTGGTCAGGTTGGCATCCAGGATGGTCCGGAAGGCGCGATCGTAGCCGCGCGTCAACGCGTTGCGGAACGTCTGTCCCGCGCGCAGTTCCTCCCGGATCCGTTCGAAGATGAGCACATTGGCGTCTACCGCCATACCCACCGTCAACACGAAGCCGGCAATGCCGGGCAGCGTGAGCACCGCGTCCATCCAGACCAGTGCGGCCAGCATGAGCACCAGGTTCAACAACAGGGCCACGGCCGCGATCATGCCGGCACCGCGATAGTAGATGACCATGAATACCAGCACGGCCGCGAACCCGTACAGGATCGCCTGGCGGCCCATCTCCACGGAGTCGTGTCCGAGCGACGGACCCACCGCCCGCTGCTCTTCGATCACGATCGGCACCGGCAGCGCACCCGCGCGCAGGACGATCGCCAACTCGTTGGCCTCTGCTGCCGTGAACGCGCCGGTGATGGTGGCCGATCCCGCGCGAATCTTGGACTCGATCTCGGGAGCGGACTTCACGCGGTTGTCCAGCACGATGGCCATCAGCCGACCGACGTTCTCGCCGGTGGTCCGGCTGAACAGACGACGACCCTTGCGATTCAGGTCGAACGCGACCTGGAAGTTGCCCTGCGAACTCACGTCCGGTTGGGCCCGCGCGTCGTCGAGCAGCTCACCGGTGAGCTCGGCGCGGCTGTTGAGCATGTAGAGGTAGCGCACCCGGTTGCCGGTGCCGTCCGTCAGCACGTCGGAGCCCCACAGGAACTCCACGTCGTTCGGGATGGCACGCGTGGAGTCCGCCAGGAACGTGAGGTACGCCGAGACCCGCGGATAGTCGTCCTCGCGAACGAAGCTGACCTCGTTCAGGCCCACGCGCCCGCGCTGCTGGGTATAGGTGATCCGCGACGACAGAGGGCGGCCGGAGAGCGACGCCACGTCCTCGTGGAGATACTGGGCCAGCGTCGCCGACGATGGCACCGCATCGCCCGCTTCGGCGTCGCCCATCTCGGTGTCACCCGACTCCGCCTCTTCCACGCTCGCCGCCAGTTCATCCGGTGCGTCCGTGGCCGCATCGGCGGTGGCAGCGGCGTCTTCCGCGAATTCCGGAAGCCCGTCCGCGGACTCCGCTTCGCCCGTCTCCACCGGAGTGGCCACGCCGGCCAGCTTGGCCAGTTCGCGATCGAGGCGATCCACCAGACGGCGCACCTCGCTGCCCGGGCGGACCATCTGGAACTCCAGCACGGCCGCGCGACTCACGATATCCCGGGCGGCATCCATGTTGTCGATGCCGGCCAGCTCCACGATGATGCGCTTCTCGCCGGCGCGCTGCACCACCGGCTCCGAGACGCCGTACTGATCGATGCGATTCCGAATGATCTCGAGCGCCCGATCCATGAGATCCGCGGTGTCCACGTCGTCCCCGACCTCGGAATCGTCGAGTTCCAGAACGAGATGCGCCCCGCCCTGAAGGTCCAGGCCGAGCCGAAGCGCCTGGGATTTCAGGTTTTCGATCTGGTTCGGGTCGCGATCAGCCAACTGCTCGTCGGTCAGCCGGTAGTACTGCCAAGAAGGCCAGAGCAGAAAGACCGCCAGGGCGATCGACCCCAATATGATGAGGACTCTCCAGCGCATATCCAGTTTCATCGAAATGCGACCTCGGGAAGCGGAAGCGGGCAATCAATCACAAGGGCATTGAGGGTAGGGATCCGGAGCCCCGGTGTCAATGCCGGCCTCTCCGGCGTGCGGAGGATTCGCCGACGGCAGGGCGTTGATGGGGCCCGGGCGGACTCGCGGGCGGGCCGGGGCCGGTCGCGCCGGGTGGGCTGGCGGGTCGGGCGGGGCGCGCGCGCCGGGTGGGGCGGGCGGGCGTGGCCGGCGCCGCGTGTGGCCGAGCCCGGACCGGCTCACGGAACGGGCTCCAGGCGGCCCTACCGAGCCCGGATCGCCTCCAGCATCTCCC
>BQJX01000308.1 GCA_021604925.1 Gemmatimonadota bacterium | reverse complement strand
CGCCCGTCGGTTGCTCCGCTTCCTGGGCGATCATGCCTCGCTGGGCGAAGCGGCGCGCTGGTACGGCGATCCCACCGACCTGGCGTTCCTGGCCATGCGCGAGCAGACGTGGCGAACCAAGGTCTCGTTCCGGTGGATGCTGCGCGTTCTGGACCCGACGGCTGCGTTGGAGCAACGCGGATACGCACGCTCCCTCGACACCGAAGTGGATCTGGAACTCGCGGACGACCTGCTTCCCGAGAACAACGGGCGCTGGCGCGTGCAGGTGGCCGGCGGCCGGGCGCAGGTTCGGCCCGGGGGAGAGGGTCGCGTTCGCGCCGACATTCGCGCGCTGGCTTCGATCTACACGGGGTATCTGACTCCCGCCAAGGCGCAGTCCATGGGTCTGCTCGACGGAGACGCGGAGTCCGTGGCGCGATTGCGGGAGATCTTCGCCGGATCCACGCCGTGGATCCCGGAGATGTTCTGACCCAGGGCTTGCCGGTCGCGAATCAGTCCTGATCCCGCGGCGAGAAGTAGAACGAGAGACCGCGCACGTTCTCGTTCACTTCCAGGCGATGGTGCATGGGCGGGAATGCGCGCTGCCGGCAGTCCATCCGCTCGCAGAGACGACAGCTGACTCCCACCGGCACGGCGGCCCGACCGCTCTTGGTGTCCACGCCGTCGGCGTACACGAGTTCCGGCGCGTACTGCACGTCGCAACCGAGTTCCAGGGCCAGCCGGCTCTGACGTACGCGGTGGCCGCCCCCCGCCTTTCGCACCGTTCGCGCGATCGAGAAGTACATCTCGCCGTCCGGCATCTCCGAAACCTGGGTGCGGATCATGCCCGGCGTGAGAAACGCCGCGTGGACGTTCCAGAGCGGACACGCGCCGCTGTACCGCGCGAACGGAATTCCCGATCCGGAGAAGCGCTTGGAGATGTTGCCGGCGATGTCGATGCGGATCAGGTGGAACGGGATGCCGGAGTTGTCCAGCCGGTTCAAGGTGGTGAGGCGGTGGCACACCTGCTCGAACGATGCGCGGAAGCGCTGTTCGAGGAGTTCGATGTCATAGCGGAGCGATCGCGCCGCATCCAGGAACGGGTCGTACGGCATGAGCACCGCGCTGGCGAAGTAGCTGGCCAGCGCCACCCGCAGGAGTCGCTTCGATTCGTCGACGGTCAGGCCGCTCTCGCGGACCAGCGCGTCCAGGTCGTCCGTGGCGGAGAGCAGTCCCACCTGATGCGCCAGCTGGAACGTCAGGCTCGGCGCCGGCAACGCCTCCGATAGCAGCAGCTTCTTCTTCTTCGCGACAAAGCGGCGGACCGCGCCGCCGAGTTCGTCGCTGGGCACGACCTCCACGCGAATGCCGTGCTGCTCCGCGAGGAACGCACTCAGGCGGGGGAAGCGATCGCCCGGGGTCACATCCAGATCCGCCCGACGGCGCAGGCGCTCGGCGGCCTCTTCCAGCTCGGGATAGTGGTTCCGGGCACGCTGGATGGAGTCGGACACCTCCTCGGAGGGGAGGCGCGACGAGTCCACCCCGGCCGCCTGTTCGTCGTCGGAGAGGCGGGCGGCGAGCGCCTGCAGGTCCTCCCGCGACGTCCGGAACTCGCGGTAGAGATCCAGGAAGGCGCGCGCCACGACGGGCGTGTTGGCCAGCAGGTCGCGGATGTCGGTATCGCGAACGGTCCGATCCGTGAACAGCGGATCGCTGAACAGCTCCTTCAACTCGGCCACGAGCCGGGCCTCATCGTCCTCCGCGAACGCCTTCAGATCGAGGTGGAACACATCCGCAAGCTTGAGCAGGAGCGGCACTGTGAGCGCGCGCTGATTCCGCTCGATCAGATTCAGGTAGCTCGCGGAGATCTCGAGTTTCTCGGCGAGCTGGACCTGCGTCCAACCGACTTCCTTTCGAAGTCTGCGGATCTTGTTGCCCAGATAGGCTTGCTTGGCCATTCGTGGTCACTCGTTATTGACAGCGTTTACAGATGTGTCCGCTGTCACTGCATCGACGTTGACAACGCGACACATGAGTTCTTGTGTCGTGGAGGCCGGATTTTCTAGGATTGGTCAGTGCCCAGTCAAGACTTCACGGGCGACGGACTCGATCGCAACGTCGGCAAGACAACGGGAAGAGGCCCATGACGAACACCGCTTTCGACGAATCCCGGCAAGACTCCGGACTTCCGAGCGGCGTGGAGATCCACGCTCCCTGGAACGACGGCTGCTCCGAGATCCTGTCTCCCGAGGCGCTCCGCTTTGTGGCGACCCTGGAACGCCGGTTCCGGGACACCCGCCGTGAACTGCTGGAATGCCGCTCCGCGATCCAGCAGACGCTGGATGCCGGCGCGGCCCCGGACTTCCTCCCGGAGACGTACGAGATCCGCCAGGGCGACTGGCGAATCGCGCCGGTCCCCGCGGACCTGCAGGACCGCCGCATCGAGATTACCGGCCCGGTGGACCGCAAGATGGTCATCAACGCCCTCAACTCCGGCGCCAACGTGTTCATGGCGGACTTCGAGGACTCCAACGCGCCCACCTGGGACAACGTGATCCAGGGGCAGGTCAATCTGCGGGACGCGGTGCGGGGCACCATCGACTTTGTCCAGCCCGAGAGCGGCAAGACGTACCAACTGAAGGACCGCCCGGCCACGCTGGTCGTGCGGCCGCGCGGCTGGCACCTCCCGGAGAAACACGTGACCGTGGACGGCGAGCCGGTCTCCGCGTCGATCTTCGACTTCGCCCTGTACTTCTTCCACAACGTGGAAGCGCTCCTTCGAAAGGGCACGGGGCCGTACTTCTACCTGGCCAAGCTGGAGAACCACCGCGAGGCGCGACTCTGGAACGAGGTGTTCCTGGCCGCGCAACTGGCGCTGGGGATTCCGGCCGGCACGATCAAGGCCACCGTCCTCATCGAGACGATCCTGGCCGTGTTCGAGATGGACGAGATCCTGTGGGAGCTGCGCGACCACGCCGCCGGTCTGAACTGCGGCCGCTGGGACTACATCTTCTCCTTCATCAAGAAGTTCCGCGTGAATCCGAACTTCGTGCTGCCGGATCGCGGCCTCGTCGGGATGGACTGCCACTTCCTGCGGTCGTACAGCCGCCTGCTGATCCAGACCTGTCACCGGCGCGGAGCGCACGCCATGGGCGGCATGGCCGCTCAGATCCCCATCAAGCGGGATCCGGCCGCCAACGAGATCGCGCTGGAAAAGGTGCGGGCGGACAAGCAGCGTGAGGCGCACGCCGGCCACGACGGGTCCTGGGTGGCGCATCCCGGACTCGTGTCCCTGGCGCGCGCGGAGTTCGACGCGGTGCTGGACGGCCCGAATCAGCTGAGCAACACGCGGGACGATGTCTGGGTGACCGCGAAGGATCTGCTGGAAGTGCCGGAGGGTCCGCGCACCGAGGCGGGGCTTCGGCAGAACATCAATGTCGGCATCCTGTACCTGGAAGCCTGGCTGCGCGGCAAGGGTTGCGTGCCGCTGTACGACCTCATGGAAGATGCCGCCACCGCCGAGATCTCTCGCACGCAGATCTGGCAGTGGATTCGCCACCGCGCCTCGCTCGAGGACGGTCGCGCGATCGACGTGTTCCTGGTGAAGCGTCTGATCGAGGAGGAACTCGAGACCATCCGCACGTCCGTCGGCGAGTCGGCCTGGGAAAACGGCCGCTTCCCTCTCGCCGGTCGTCTCTTCACAGATCTCGTCACGTCCCAGGAACTCGAGGAGTTCCTCACTCTCGTCGCCTACGACCACCTCTAGAACGAGCAACAAGGAGCTTCCCCGATGGCGAACAGCAATGGCAACGGCGCGCACCAACCCACCAACGGTAACGGCAACGGGAACGGGAACGGGAACGGCCGTCCGGTGTCCCGGCTCATGAATCGTGACGATCGCTGGGCCGGCATCCAACGTGACTACACCTGGGAGGAAGTGGAGCGCCTGCGCGGCTCCCTGGTGGTCCGTCACACGCTGGCCGAGGTGGGGGCGGAGCGCCTCTGGAAGCTCCTCCACGAGGAAGACTACGTGAACGCGCTCGGCGCGCTCACCGGAAACCAGGCCGTGCAGCAGGTGAAGGCGGGGCTGAAGGCGATCTACCTCTCCGGATGGCAGGTCGCGGCGGACGCGAACCTGTCCGGCCACATGTATCCGGACCAGAGTCTCTATCCGGCGAACAGCGTGCCCATGGTCGTGAAGCGCATCAACCAGGCGCTGGCCCGTGCGGACCAGATCGAACACATGGAAGGCAAGTCGGACACCCACTGGTTCGCGCCGATCGTGGCCGATGCCGAGGCCGGATTTGGTGGCCCCCTCAACGCGTTCGAGCTGATGAAGGGCATGATCGAGGCGGGCGCGGCCGGCGTGCACTTCGAGGATCAGCTGGCTTCCGAGAAGAAGTGCGGACACCTGGGCGGCAAGGTCCTGGTCCCCACGCAGGGCTTCATTCGCACGCTGACAGCGGCGCGTCTCGCCGCGGATGTGCTGGACGTGCCCACGCTGCTCGTCGCGAGAACGGACGCACAGGCGGCCAACCTGATCACGA
>BQJX01000307.1 GCA_021604925.1 Gemmatimonadota bacterium | reverse complement strand
GAGAACATCGTGGGCCGCCGCGCGCAGCCGGGGGCTCACCCCGTGCGAGTGGTGATCCTGGCGCATCGCGATACGAAGTCCTCCGCGCTGCCCACCTTGGTTCCGGCCGTGGTGGTGCTGATGACCGTCGCCTGGGTGCTGGCGGTCACGGTGGCGGCCGGCGTCACGCTGCTTCGCGGCGGCGCGGCGGTGCCGGGCGCCGCCGTGATCCTGCCGACGGCGTTCGGGGTGGCCGGGTTGCTGGTGGCCGTGGCGTTCAATCCGTCGGGAGATCGATCCGTGGGGGCCATGGACAATGCCACCGGCCTGGCGGTGTTGCTCCACGCGGCGCGCGAGCTTCCCAAGCGCACCGAGCTGCGCGAGGTGGATCTCACCTTCCTGTGCACGGGGGCGGAGGAGCTGGGACTGGCCGGTGCCCTTCGGTGGATCCAGGCGCACGCAGCGGAGCTGGATCCGGCGCGCACCGTGTTCGTGAATGTGGACTCGGTGGGGGTGGGCCGTCTTCTGCTCGCCGTCGACGTGCGCGGTCGGGCGCCGGGAGGGCGCGCGCTGGCCACGGTGGTGCGGGAGGCGGCCCGTCGTGCCCAGGTGCCCCTTCGGTTGCTCCCGTTCCTGCCGGGCGCCGGGGTGGACAGCATGCCGATCGGGGCGCGCGGATTTGCCACGGTCACGATTCTGGGGCAGGTCTTCGGCGGCGCGGCCGGGCGAATCCACACGGCCCGCGACACGATCGAGCACCTGAACGAGGAAGGCCTGCAGCATGCCGCCCGCCTCGTCGAGGAGATCGTGCGGCAGGCGGCGGCTTCCTAGAGCGCCAGGTCCCGGGCGGGCGGGTTCAGCAGATCCGGTGAGAACGTCATCTCCACGCGGATCGGGGGCGCAAGCCGCCGGATCCGAAGCGCGCGTCCCGACAACTCGAGCACCGGAGCTTCCAGCGGCGTCACGTGGGTGACCACGGCCAGATGCGTGAAGTCCTCATCGCCGGGAACACTCCGCGCGACCGAAGACGAGGGCGCGCTCGGCACGCACGAGTGCGAGCTCGTCATGCACTCCGAGTGCGTCACCTGCGAGACCAGGGCCAGGGTTCCGAGAATCGTGATCTTGAGGAGCTTGGCGGCTGCCAGTACCAGAAAGGTCGTCATCGTATCCTCCGTGTTCTTAGACGGTGGAAACCACTGCAGCGTTCATGCCAGCCGCCGGCTTTCTCCTAACACAAGCCGTGGCAACGGCTTGGCGGCAGGGCCCGCGAGGCGCAGCGAGCCGCCGGCACCCCGTCGCCTGAGATCGGGACCCGCTCGCGGCCGGATCGCCCCAAACCGGGTCACGGAACCGCGCCGGGGTGCGTAGACAGGAACGAAGCGCGACGGCCCGCCGGGCGCTGGTGTAGATTGAGCGCGGCTGCAAGTCACTCGAAGACGGAGGCACCGCATTGGCCGGCACCTACTACGACCCCGCGGATCTCCCGCGCTTCTCCGAGATGAGCGAGGGTGCGCCCGAGCTCTGGACGAAGTTCATGGAGTACTACGGCGCGGTCTTCGAGGAGGGGGCGCTTTCGGAACGCGAGAAGGCGCTCATCGCGCTGGCGGTGGCATCGGCCGTCCAGTGCCCGTACTGCATCGACGCCTACACGCAGGCCAGCCTGGAGAAGGGATCGAATCTCGAGCAGATGACCGAGGCGATCCACGTGGCCACGGCCATCCGCGGCGGGGCCTCGCTGGTGCACGGCGTTCAGATGAAGAACATCGCCGAAAAACTGTCCATGTAGCCGCGGCGGTTCGCCGACGCCCGACCCAGGGAGTTCTCTTGTCCACACCGTTCCCGACCCTGCAGAAGCGGGGCGATGAACTCGCGTCCGGCGAGTCGCAGCGCCGCATTCTGGAGGCACCCGGTCGCTTCCCGAGGTTCGATGACGTCCTGGACGGCGTGGGGCCGCTGCGCACCACGTCCATCGACGTCTTCCAGGTGAACGTGGGGAAGCTCTGCAATCAGACCTGCAAGCACTGCCACGTGGACGCCGGGCCCGACCGCAAGGAGATCATGACGCAGGCGACCGCCGAAGAGTGCGTGCGCGCCATCGAGCGGTCCGGCGTGAAGACCGTGGACATCACCGGCGGCGCGCCGGAGCTGCATCCCACGTTCCGCTACCTGGTGCGCGAGTCCAAGCGCCTGGGCTGTCATGTCATCGATCGGTGCAATCTCACCGTGCTGAACCTGCGCTCGCAGGCGGATCTGCTGGAGTTCCTGGCGGAGCACAGCGTGGAGGTGATCGCCAGTCTCCCGTACTTCCAGGCGCGGCAAACGGACGCCCAGCGCGGCGACGGCGTGTTCGAGTCGTCGATCCTGGCGCTGCAGAAGTTGAACGGCGCCGGGTACGGACAGGGGAACGGGCGCCAGTTGCATCTCGTCTACAATCCGGTGGGCGCGTTCCTCCCGCCGCGACAGGCCTCCATCGAAGCGGACTTCAAGCGCGAGTTGAAGCAGCGCTACGACATCACCATTGACGGCGTCTACGCGATCACGAATCTCCCGATCAGCCGTTTCCTGGACTTCCTGCGGACCAGCGGCAACTACGAAGCGTACCTGCAGAAGCTGATCGACGCGTACAACCCCGCGGCGGCGCAGGGCGTGATGTGTCGGACCATGGTCTCGGTGGGCTGGGACGGCCGGCTGTACGACTGCGACTTCAACCAGATGCTGGACTTTCCGGTGGAAGCGACCGCGGGTCGCCACGTGCGTGACTTCGATCCGGCTCGCCACGTGGGGCGGAGGATCCGGACCGGCCGCCACTGCTTCGGCTGCACGGCGGGCGCCGGCTCCAGCTGCGGCGGCGAGACCGCCTAGGCGGCTGCGCCGGGCGGCATCCGCGCGCGAGACGAACCCCTCCCTTCCACCGTACACTCTCCCCAACCCTCACCGGAACGGGAGAGCGAATGATCATCGTCGATGGGCACCTGGACCTGGGTTTCAACTATCTGGGAGTCGGGAGGGACCCTCGGGACTCCGCCCTGCTCATTCGGGAGCGCGAGGGGGACCTGGCCAAGCAACCGTTTCGCGGCCAGTGCATGGTGGGCCTGCCGGAGATGCAACGCGGCGGGGTCCGCATCGTGTTTCCCACGCTGTTCCTCGCCCGCAAGCGCGACAACCTCCCGGTGGACCGGCCGGCGTCGGTCACCTACGAGACCGCGGAAGAGGCGGAGCGGTGCGGCCGGATGCAGCTGGAGTTCTACCAGCGCCTTGCGGACGACGAGAAGAACCCCTTCCGCATGATCGGCACGCGCGCGGACCTGGAGTCCGTGCTGGCGGCGGAGGAGCCGCCCATCGGGTTCGTGCCGTTGATGGAAGGCGCGGATCCCATCGTCGTTCCGGAGGATGCGCCCGTCTGGTTCGAACGCGGGATCCGCATCGTGGGGCTGGCGTGGCGCAGCACCCGCTACTCCGGGGGCACGTCGGAGCCAGGGCCGCTGACCGAGGCCGGGCGGGCGCTCGTGCCGGCGCTGGATCGCGCGGGGATCATCCTGGACCTGTCCCACGCCGCGGAGGAGTCGTTCTTCGAGGCGCTGGATCTGTACGAGCGGCCGCCGATCGCCTCGCATTCGAATCCGCGCAAGATCTGCCCCGGCGATCGCCAGCTGTCCGATGAGATGATCCGCCGCATCGCGGCCCGGGGCGGCGTGATCGGCAGCGTGCCGTTCAACTGGATGTTGCAGGAGGGGTGGAAGGAGAGCGGTTGCCCGGCGGTGCCGCTCAGTCGCGTGGCGGAAGCGATCCACCACGTGACGCAGGTGGCCGGCACGCACCACGCGGCCGCGATCGGGAGCGATCTGGACGGGGGCTTCGGGGCGGAGTCGGCGCCGGAGGGGCTGGACACCATCGCCGACCTTCCGCGCCTGGCCGAGGTCCTGGCCGACGTTTCGTTCACCGATGAACAGATCTTCGATATCCTCGGTCGCAACTGGATCCGCTTTCTCAAAGAGAATCTTCCGGCGGGCAGATGAACCGACACGTGTGGTTCCTGGGCGGCTTGGTCGTAGTGGCTGCGGTGCTCCGCCTGACCGGCCTCGACTGGGGCCTGCCGTGGGCGCTCCACATCGACGAGCGGCTGTTCGTGGCGGCCAAGGCGATCCGGCTGGAGCAGAGTCTTCAGCAGGGTGGCGGCCCCGATCCGGGGATCTCGTCGTACGGGATCCTGCCGCTCTGGCTGCTGGTGGCCGCCCGCGCCCTGTTCCTGGACCCGGCGACCACGGCGGGCGCGCCGATCCATGGCGACTCGTTCGCCGCCACGATCCTGCTGTCGCGTTGGATCTCGGCGATCTGGAGCACGGCGACCGTTCTTCTGGTGGGTCTGTGGGCCCGGCGCTGGGGACCGCTCACCGCGTTGGGGGCGGCGGCTTGCGTGGCCGGATTCCCCGCGCTGGTTCAAAGCGCGCACTTCGGAACGGTGGAAGCGCCGCTGGTGGCGTTGATCGTGGCGGGCCTGCTGGCTGCCGAGCGGCTCGCGGAGAAACCGGGGGCCACGCGTCTGGTGATCGCGGGCG
>BQJX01000306.1 GCA_021604925.1 Gemmatimonadota bacterium | reverse complement strand
ACACTTCGAACGTGAACTCGATCGGCAGCGTTTCCCCTCGCTCCGAGACCTCGGCCAGGATTTGGAACTTCACGATGAAGTGTTCCTCTTCATCGACCCAGAGATCCACGGTGGCCCGGTCCGTTCGCGAGAACTCGATCCCGTCCGAGCTTCCTTTCACGTCCGGCAGATCGTCCTTGTCGCCGCGGAGGTGGAGAACCGCACGCCCGTTCCACTCCTCCTCTGCGATGACTTCCAGCCCCTCCCCCATTCCCAGGAGATCCTCGGGCAACACGATCGACATCTCCGTCAGGTCGAAGCGCTCGATCTCACCCCACTTCCCGCCGGACCCGGCGTAGAGAACGCCGCCGACCCGGCGAACATCCCGAACCCACGGCTTGCGCCCGCCTTCGGAAACCCGGGTCTGCAGTTCCTCGGCGGGGGGCTCCTTGGTGTAGGCGCCGTCCACTTCCGCGAGTTGCATCGGCGGATCCTCCCCGAAGCTCATGCTCGCCTTCATCCGGTAGCTGTGAACGCTCGCGGCATCCGCGATGGGTTGGATCTCGATTGCCGCGGCGGGTGCCGGACTCGCCAACAGCAGGATCAGCGGCACGGTGGCGGTCGCGATCCCCATCGTTCGACGTGGTAGCATTTCGTTCCTCTCCGGTTACGGTTCCACGTAGCGGTAGACCTGCTGGCTGTGCAGCGCGCCTTCCTTCCAGTAGAGGAGGATCATTTCCTTCTCGATGCGCTCCAGCACCAGAACGTCGCCATCACTGTCCGGCCACGGCGGCTCGTCGACATATCCGAGCGGGCCGTGCTCCCTCTTCATCAGACGCCACGCCTCCATCTGGTCGAAGTATCCGGCCGCCAGGGCCTCCCCTACCATGCCGCCGTCCATGCCCAGGACGTGGAGCCACGTTCCCGCGCGACACACGGCCAGGCCGCGCTTGCCGTCGCGCTTGCGACGGATCTGGGCGATCTCGTCGAACGCGTCGTCGCCGTCCAGGTCCCCGACCAGCTGCCGGGGCACGAACGCCGCGTGGAGGTCGTACGCCAGCAGATCGAGTCCGCAGCTCCCATAGGTCTCGAGGTCCTCGGGCAGGAACTCAAACCTCGCATCGTCGGCCTCGCGCTGGATCTCCTCCTCCGACTTCGGCCAACGGAGACACGCATCGAACTTGAGGTACGTCATCCGCGCCTTGCCGCCGGGCTCCAGGTCGGAGAGGCCGTAGTCGAGCACCCGGAACCACCCAAGTCCATCGCTGGAGTCGGGAGCGGCCCACCGCGCTGAATCGGGATCCGCGGACGGTTTGAACCCGCCGGTGCCGGAGATCGCCCGCGAGAAGAAGAACTCCCGGGTTCCCTGGGGCGCGTTCACATCGCCCACGTTGGGGCCGGTGTTGTCGGCGTTCCGGAAGTGCCAGCCGAAGACGTCCCGCGGGTTCACCGGCCCCCCGTGGGGCGGCGTGATGGCGCTCAGGTCCACGGCATCCGCCCCCTCCGAGTCGTAGAGGCGGATCGACCAGCCGTGCTCCTGCGGTACGAGCGCGAAGACCCAACCCTGGCCCACGGGCTGCCGAAACCAGTGCCGGCCGTAGACTTCGGGGGACTCCCCTTCGAGCCAGTGGCCATCCGGGGTTTGCGCGACGATGCGGGCGGCGTGGTGGGTGGACGTGGAGCAGCAGGGTTCCGCCGACGCAAGTGGGGGCGCGCCGAAGGCGGCAAACGGGCCGGCGGCGGCCAGGAGAAGGATCGTCCGGGGCGAGGTCATGGGACGGAAGCTATTCGGATCTCCGCGAACGCGCAACGTCTGAGGACGGTGAACGCAGCATCGCGTGCGGACCCCTCCAGCCGCAGGGCTGGAGGCGGGCGCAGCCGCATGCTACGCTGTCCACGAAGTGATTCCGCCCGGTTCGTCCCCCATCGTTTCGTCAACCCCGGAGTCCGCATCCCATGAACAGATTGCTTGCGATTGTCGTCACGTTCGTCTGCTGCCTCGCTTCTTCGGCCCAGGCCGGTCGCATTGCCCCCGGCCTTGAACTGCAGATGCAGGGAATGGCCGCAGAAGACGAGATCAAGGTTCTCGTTGTCCTTCAGGAGCAGGCGGATATCGCCACGTTGGACCACACGCTTCGGGTGACCCGCGCGCCCATGAGCGAACGCCACCGCGAAGTGGTGGACGTGCTGCGCGACGTGGCCGATCGCACGCAGGCCGGTCTCGTGCAGGAGATGTCGCTGGGCCGGAGTTCCGGTATTCGCGGCTTCACGCAGTACTGGATTCTCAACGCCATGACGGTGGTCGGAACGGTGGACGCCATTCGCGACCTGGCGCTTCGCCCCGACGTGGATGTGATCGAAGCGGATCTCCGGGTGGGGCTCATCGAGCCGATCGTTCCGGATCCCAGCATCGGAAGCAAGTTCCGGCGCGGAGGCGGCATCACGCCGGGCGTCCTGGCTATTGAGGCGGACCGTGTCTGGAACGAGCTTGGAATCGACGGTACGGGCGCGCTCGTCGGCAACATGGACACCGGCGTGGACGGCGCGCATCCGGCGCTGTCGGCCCGGTGGCGAGGGAACTTCGCCCCCGCCAGCGAGTGCTGGTTCGACGCGGTGGGCTTCGGCGACCTGACCCCGGTGGATCGCCACTACCACGGAACCCATGTCATGGGCACCATCTGCGGGACAGCGGCCGGCAACCAGATCGGCGTGGCGCCCGGAGCGCTGTGGATCGCGAACAACACCATCAACCAGGGCGTCGGAGTCGACTTCGACAACGACGTGCTTGCCGGGCTCCAGTGGTTCGCGGACCCGGATGGCAACTCGCTCACGACGGATGACGTTCCCGACGTGGTTCAGCACAGCTGGGGCGTCTACGAAGGTCTCGGCTACCCGGACTGCGACAGCCGCTGGTGGGTCGCGATCGACAACTGCGAGGCGGCCGGAGTGGTGAACACCTGGTCCGCCGGAAACGAGGGCCCGGGCGCTTCCACCCTGCGGAGCCCCGCGGATCGAGCGGACTCGCCCTACAACGCGTTCTCCGTCGGCTCCACGCAGCCGACCGCCCCCTACGCCATCAGCTCGTTCTCCAGCCGCGGGCCGTCCACCTGCCCGGGCACCCTGAACCCCATCAAGCCGGAAGTCTCGGCGCCCGGCGACGGCATCTGGTCGGCGGAGCCCGGTGGCGGCTACCAGTTCCTGAGCGGCACCTCCATGGCCGGTCCGCACGTGGCCGGAGTGGTGGCGCTGATGCGGGCCGCGAATCCGGACGTCGACGTGAACACGATCAAGCAGATCCTCATGGATACGTGCACGGACCTGGGGGCGGCCGGCGAGGACAACACCTACGGCCACGGGATCGTGAATGCCTTCGATGCGGTGCAGGCGGTGCTCCAGGGTTACGGGCAGATCGCCGGGATCGTGACGGATTCAGGAACCACGGCGGCCATTCCCAACGCCGTGGTGAATGTGGTCAGTGATCCCCGGACCACGGTCGCGGACGGAACGGGAGCGTTCTCGTTGTTCCTTCCGGCCGGCGTCTGGACGCTGGAGTACAGCGCGTTCGGCTACGTGATGGACACGCAGAACGTCACGGTGGAAGCCGACTCCCTGGTGGATGGGAGCTTCGCGTTGGCGCAGGCCCCGCAGGCGCTCGTGAGCGGCACCGTGACGGACTTCGAGGGCGCCGACGTGGACGGAGCCTCGATCACGGTCCTCGGCACGCCGCTGGCGTCCGTCCTGTCCGCGCCGGACGGAACGTACTCCATCAGTGTTCCGGATCTCGCGACGTACGACATTCGCGCCCGCAAGGACGGCCTCGGCGCGGACCTGCATTCCGTTGTGGTCAACGGAGCGACCATCCAGGACTTCGTCCTTCCGGAGCTCGTCTACGAGGACTTCGAGAGCGGCGATTTCTCCAACTGGCCCTGGGCTTCGGGGGGCACGGCCCCGTGGACCGTGGACGGCACCACCGCCTACGAGGGCACCTACTCGGCCCGATCGGGCGGCATCTCGCACAACCAGACCTCCTCCATGCAGATGACGCTGGGTCTGGTGGCGGGGGGCAATCTCTCGTTCTGGTACAACGTGTCGACCGAGAGCGGATGGGATTTCCTTCGCTTCTACATCGACGGCGCGGAGCAGGATGCCTGGTCCGGCACGATCGGCTGGACGCAGGCTACCTACGCCGTCACGTCGGGCACGCACACGTTCGAGTGGCGCTACGACAAGGACGGGTCCGTATCCTCCGGCGCGGATGCCGTGTGGGTGGACTTCATCAACTTCCCGACGGCCGCGTTCCCCGAGGTGGCCGTGGCCCCGACCAGTCTGAGCGAATCGCTGCCCTACGATGACGTGGCCGTTCAGACGCTCGCCGTCCAGAACAGCGGGCTCGGTCCGTTGGACTACACGGTGGAGTTGACCGGGGTGTCTTCGCCGGCGCTCGGGTCGGGCGGTCCGGACAGCTTCGGGTATCGCTGGGTGGACAGTGATCAGGGGGGCGGTCCCACGTATGACTGGTTCGATATCAGTGGCGTGGGAACGTCGCTGGCCCTTGGCAACGATCAGC
>BQJX01000305.1 GCA_021604925.1 Gemmatimonadota bacterium | reverse complement strand
CGGGGCATCGACCAGCAGAGCAGGCTCTCGTTGCTCGTGGGATTCGGGGCCGGCGCGTCCAGTCGCACGGTGGGTGAGCGACCGTTCTCCATGGACGGGACCTCCGTGATGTTGTCGTCGATCACCTGGAGCGAGTAGTCGCTCTCCTCGCCAAAGCGGTTGCCGTTGGTCACGATGACCCCGAGATACTTCAGCGACTGGAACGGCGTGGGCGCCAGGTACTCCGCCGTGTTTCCCGGCCCCAGCACCGGGCGCACGATCGTCAGGGAGCCGCTGGGTTCCACGAGAAGAATGGAGAGCGTGAGTTCTCCGGCATTGTCCTCACCGTCGAAGACGACGCGGGGGTTGCCCGTGGCGCTTCCCTTGTTGAAGCGGCGCGGATGCCCGGCCAGCCCGTCCACCGTGCTCGAGGTTGCAAACGGATACATGGCGGTGGGCGACTCGACGAACTCCATCGTCCAGAAGCCGGGGGCGTCCGGAAACCCGAACGACGGAGTCGCGCGGAGACCGGTGAACCAGCACCACTCCAGATGGCGCGGATAGGCCTCCTCCCAACTCGTGGAGTGGAGCGCCATGGCGTCGGCGAACGACTGGGTCATGGTGTCCGTGGGAGCTGCCGCCCGCAGGTCCCAGAGGTCCACGATGATCTGGGGCCCGTACGTGAGCGAGAGGTAGTGTGAAAACAGGCAGTCCTCGTAGCCGCCCTCGCCGTTGTCGTTGTCGATGGGAACCCACGGCGCGTCCAACTGGCTGAACGACCAGTTGTCGAGGAAGTTGTGGTAGTCGTCCGTGGCCGGAAACACGATTTCCTCTGCCCACGCGGCGTCCATCTCCCCCCAGAGTCCCTCCGTCCAGCCGTTGTTCGTGTAGTGGGACGCGTGCCGGAGTTCGTGGGCGATCGTGGCCTTGGCCCGACCCAGGGGTTCCCCGTCGGGATCGTTGTTCGGGGGCCAACCACCACCCTCGAAGTTGTTGTGAAGAACGATCGTGGTGGTCGTGCCCGACGTGTCCGCAAGTCCGTAGGTCCCCACCGCGAAGTCCTGGAAGCCGATGTCGTACGTGCCGTCCGAAGGCAACTCCGGGGCGGTGAAGCCGAGTCCGACCTCCGTCACCCAGGAAAAGTCGGCGTACTCCGCGCAACGCTCCACGAAGTCGGGAATCCCGTTTGCCGGAGCGATGTCCTCCAGCGGCACTGCGCTGGAGCCGCTGGTCTGGTAGTGCAACTCGAAGTAGCCCAGGGGGCTCTTGTACGAAAGGCCCGACTTCGTGGCCGCCTTGGCCTTCTCCAGGTAGTTGGAGAGTTCGTCGGCGACCTTGGAATCCAGGCTGGAACGCACGCGGTGGAAGCGGGCCACGTGGGGTTGGAAGCATCGGATCGGGCCCCGCGGAGCGTCCCGATACTCCGGCAGACAGAGATCGGGTGCGAACGTCCAGCGGAACATCTGCACCACGGCGGTGGCCTCGTCGATGACGCCGCGGCGCAGGTCGGAGGCGATGAGAGTGGCGCCGTCCGGGCTCATTCCCCAGAGCGACGACGGAACGGCCCAGAGAAGGCAGAGAACCAGGGGGAGGAACGCCGGACGAAGGCGCACCCATCCGGATTGACTCCGGTCCATCATGTTCCACGGCTCCCTTCGGGACGGAAGGTGGCGACGCAGCGAGGAGGATTCGGGGCCCGGGGGGTGCCTCGGCTGTTGGTTCGATTTGCTGGGTCTACGGTTGGGTCCCTACCATTCTAACCACTTTTCCGGCCGCACTCTACGTCCGAAAAGGATTCGGCTCGGCGGGCCCGTTTCCCGGTGATACACTGCGGCCCGCTCTCCAGTCGAACGCATTCCGGGGTGAAACCATGACCGACCTAGCCACGTTTCTCGAGGATCTGAGCGAGCGCTACCTGAACCTCCACCGGGCCAAGGAGGAGGCGTTCTGGGATACCCGCATGGGTCTGGCGGACCGGCACCAGGAACTCGTGGAGGCGGATCTGGCGCTCCGCGAGTTCCTGGCGGATTCGGACCAGCTGGCCGAGCTTCGCGACCGGAAGGGGCGGGGCGACGCCACGCCCGCGCAGAGTCAGGTCCTCGACGGCTGGATCCTCATGTTCTCCCGGAACCAGATCGAGGATCCGGCGGCACGCGAACTCCAGCGCGAGGTGGCGAACCGGGAGAATCGGCTACAGAAGGCGCGCGGCGAAATGGATCTCGGATACCGGGATGCCGACGGGCGGTTCGTGGCGGCCTCGTCGGTGGAACTCGCGAATCATCTGCGCACGCATCCGGATGCCGAACTGCGGCGCGCCTGCTTCCTCGGGCTCCGTTCCATCGAGGACTTCGCGCTGGAGAACGGATATGCGGAGATCGTGAAGGGGCGCAACCGGTTCGCCCGCATGCTCGGCTACGACGACTACTACGACTACAAGGTCCAGTGGGCCGAGGGGTTCGACAAGAAGACGCTCTTCCGCTACCTGGACGACCTGGAGCTGCGTACCCGGGACCGGGCGCGCACGGAGATCGAGCGTCTGAAGGCGGAGAAGGGCAAAGACGCGGTGGAGCCCTGGAACTTCGTCTATCACACCTGGGGGGGATCGCTGACCGAGGAGCGCGATCCGTACTTCCAGTTCGAGGATGCGCTGGAACGTTGGGCGGTGAGCTTTGCCCGTCTGGGGATCCGCTTCCGCAACGCGCGGATCACCCTGGACCTGGTGGATCGCAAGGGCAAGTACGAGAACGGTTTCATGCACGGCCCCGTGCCGGCGTTCCGGCGACGCGGCGAGTGGCTTCCCGCGGAGATCAACTTCACCGCGAACGCGCTCCCCGGCCAATCGGGGGCGGGCTACCGGGCCGCCCAGACGCTCTTCCACGAAGGCGGACACGCCGCCCACTTCTCGAACATCGTGCAGGACGCCCCGTGCTTCTCCCAGGAGTTCGCACCCACTTCGGTGGCGCTGGCCGAGACGCAGTCCATGTTCTGCGATTCGTTCCTGGGCGACGCGGACTGGCAGACCCGCTACTGCCGCAACCGCGAGGGGCAGGCGATCCCCTTCGAACTGATCGAACGGCAGATCCGGGCCACGCATCCGTTTGCCGCGCAGGGCGTGCGTCAGATGCTGGTCGTCTGCTACGCGGAGAAGGCGCTCTACGAGATGTCCGACGACGAGCTCACTGGGGCCAACATCCTGAAGTCGTTCCGCGAGATCGAGCGGAAGATCACGCAGTTGCCGGGAGGAAACCCACGCCCCACGCTGGCGGTTCCCCATCTCCTGTCGTGGGATGCCTCCGCGTACTACCACGGATACGTTCTGGCCGAGATGGCGGTGTACCAGACGCGGGCCCACCTTCGTCGCAAGCACGGTCACCTGCTGGACAACCCCGCGGTGGGGAAGGACCTGGCCGAGTCGTACTGGCGACCGGGCAACAGCCGCAACTTCCTGGATCTCGTGCGCGATCTCACGGGCAGCGAGTTCTCCGCCGACGCGCTGGTGGAGCACGTGTCCCAGGATACGGAAGAAGCGGTGCGCGAGGCGCGTGCGTCAGTGGACGCGCTGGAGCAGCGGGCGGTGCCCGAGGTGCCGATCGACCTGGATCTCCGACTGCGCGTCATTCACGGGCAGGAAGTCGTGGTGGAAGAGGGGAAGTCCCCTTCGGAGGTGGCCGAGACGTACCGCGACTGGCTCGTCAAGAACTGGCGCGAGACGCCCGCTTCCACCGCCTAGCGGGTGCGAACTCCCGGGCTCGGCAAGGTCTACGCGGCCCTTCTGGCGGTCCAGATCATGTTTGCCGGGCACTACCTGGCGGCCAAGGTCCTGCTGACGGAGATTCCTCCTCCCGCGTGGGCCGCGATCCGCCTGGTGCTGGCCGCATCGATCCTGGTGGCGATCCATGTCCTGCGGGGCTGGGCGGCGATCCCGTGGCGGGAACACGCGCGTCTTGCGCTGTTCGCGTTCTTCGGCGTGGTCGTGAACCAGATCTGCTTCATCGAAGGGCTCTCGCGCACCACGCCCGCCCACTCGTCGCTCCTGAACACCACCATTCCCGTGGCCACGCTGCTGTTTGCCGTGCTGATGGGACGGGAGCGGCTGCGTCGTGCTTCGGCGATCGGGATCCTGCTGGCCCTGACCGGAGTGCTGGTTCTTCTGCGCGTGGACGAGTTGCAGATCCGCGCGGAGTGGTTCCTGGGCGACGTCCTCACCCTGGTCAACGCCTCCTCCTTCGCGTTCTTCCTCGTGATTTCCAAGGACACGATCCGCCGCCTCGGCCCCCGGCGAGCCACCGCGGGCCTGCTGGGTTGGGGCGCGCTGGGGGCGCTGGCGTACGGAGGCGCGGACGTGTTGGCGTTGCCCGGCCAGGTGTGGACGCCGCGGATCGTGGCGCTGGCGGCGTACATCGTGATCTTCCCCACGGTCCTGGCGTACTTCCTCAACTACTGGGCGCTGGCGCGGGTCGAGTCTTCGCAGGTGGCGTTGTTCATCTACCTGCAGCCGATCCTGGCCGGCGGTCTTTCGGTGGCGTTCCTCGGTGAAGTGGTGACCGGTCGATTGATCGCGAGTGCGGTGCTCGTGTTCGCCGGCGTGCTC
>BQJX01000304.1 GCA_021604925.1 Gemmatimonadota bacterium | reverse complement strand
GACGAGTCCGACGGATCCGACGCCGGCGCCCAGATGATCAACGCGGCGATCCGTGAGGGCCTGGTGGCGTGCATCGCCACCGGAAACGACGACAGCACGTCGTACATCTCCTCCCCTGCCGCCGCCGACAGTTGCATTTCGGTGGGTGCCACGGAGCATCTCGTGTCGCTCCAGCACTCGGACGATCTGGTCTCCAGCTTCTCCAACGAGGGCCCGCGCAACGAGGATCTGGACCTGGATCACATGGACGAGATGAAGCCGTCCGTGGTGGCTCCCGGCGTGAACATCCTGTCCGCAAATGGGGATCCGGTCACGACCACCGGCCAGTCGTACGTGACCAAGTCGGGAACCAGCATGTCCACGCCGCACGTGTCGGGCGTGGTCGCGCTGTTGCTCCAGGCCAATCCCAATCTGACCCCCATGCAGGTGCGCGACATCCTGCAGAACACCGCCACGCACAACATCCTGAGTTCCAAGGGCGATCGTCCGAACGACCCCTACGGACTGGATCCCAACTACGATCCGGGCTGCGGCTGGGGCGAAGTGGACGCCTACGCCGCCGCACTGGAAGCGATGAACTCGACCAGCGGGGTCCAGGTGGTCCAGATCGGCGCCACCGCGCGCCCGCTGGACGGTGCCATCGATTTTGTGTGGCAGACCCAGCGTGAGTTCGCGTTCAGCGGGTTCAACGTGTACCGCGCGGAAGACGTGGCCGGCGCCCCGGGCGCGTTTGTCCAGCAGAACGGATCCCTGATCGCGGGCGTGGGCAGTTCCGTGATCGAAGGCGTCCCCAACCGGACCGTGTACACCTACGAGGACACGGACGCGGCGCTGCAGCTGGGCACGCGCTACTGGTACCAGGTGGAGTGGGTGGACAACGGATCCACGGCCCATCCGGAGCCGCCGGTGCCGGTGACCTACGGCGAGCTGCCGGCGGTGGCCGTGGTGAACTTCAGCTACTACCACAACACGCCGGACAACGACCTCGTGACCGCGCTGGGAGTCAGTTTCGGGCACGATGAGTCGAACCCCGAGTTCCAGACCATCGGGTTCTCGGAGGCCACGGCGGACAGCTCCGTGGTGGTGGAGCCGGCCAACGCGGCCACCGCGATCAACGGCTACATCGAGTGGTTCCACAGCTACACGCTCACGGCCGCGGACGGCGTGGGTGGGAACCTGCCGCCAAGCCACACCTGGCCGTGGTTCCTCAAGCTCGATGAAGGCGGCTTCGTGAACCGGCAGGGCCGCGTGACGTCGTTCGAGATGTTCGTGCCGGACGTTCCCGGCGGAACCACGGGCACGACCTACGTGACCGACTCGGTGCTTCCCGAAGTCACGGTGGAGACGCAGACGTCGGTGGTGTGGATCCCCGAGATCGCCGTGAGCAGTCCCGAGGTGGGCGTTTCGCGGAGCGCGAGCACGTTGCAACTGACGGGCGCGAATCCCTTCTCGAACCACCTGGGGATCCGCTTCAGCCTGGCGGCCGATGAGGCCGCGGACGGCGGGGAGCTGGCCGTCTACGACCTGAACGGGCGGCTCGTTCGCCGCATCTGGGAAGGGCGCGGTCGCAGTGGTGACTTCGTGGCGTCCTGGAACGGGCGCGATACGCAGGGATCCGTGGCGGCGCCGGGCGTGTACTTCGTGCGGCTGCGCGCGGGCAGCTTCACCAGCACGGCCAAGGCCACGCTGATTCGCTAGACGCAGCCTGCAGCGTTGGTCAGGGAGGGCGGCGGGCGACGGCTCGCTGCCCTCTTTTCTTTGGGCGGCGCAAAGAAAGTGACCCCGCCGTGTATTTCACAACGGGTTCATGGACCTGTCGATCGAGGGACGGCAAACGGGGCGCCGGTTGGCCCGATCGCGGAGTTCCAAGTCACGGCGGGAGTGGGGATACTTCCAGGAGCGACCGCGTCAAACCTTCCGGCGTCCTCGTATGCCACCCGGTCCGTATGCTATCGTCTGTCGATGGCACGCCGAACCCCAGACTCTTCAAAGGCTCCGTCGGCCCTGTCCGACGCGGAACTGGTGGCACTCTGCGCCGCCGGAGATGACGTGGCCTGGCGCGCGCTCGTCGCCCGCTACCGGCGCCTCATCTACACCATTCCCTTCCGGATGGGCCTGCGCCCCACCGACGCCGACGACGTCTTCCAGCTCACATTCACGTCGCTCATCGAGCGGATCGACTCGCTGGAGCAGCCGGATCGCGTGCGCGCCTGGCTGGTGACCGCGGCCCGGCGCACCTCCCTCAAGCTGATCACGCGCGCGCGCGACGAGGACCCGGACGCGCTGGATCACCTGCCCGACGCGCGGGAGCTGCCCTCCGACGAGTTGGAGCGGCTGGAGGACGAGTCCATGATCCGGGTGGCGCTGGCGCGGCTCCAGGCCCGCTGCCGCACCCTGCTGGAGCTGCTCTACTTCAGCGATGCGGCGCAGCCCCCTGCCTACGACGCCATCGCGGAGGAACTGGGCGTTCCCGTGGGATCGATCGGCCCGACCCGGGGGCGATGCCTCCGCAAGCTGTACGACGAGTTCGCGCGGCTCACGGACGAGAATCTCAGCGACTGACGTATTTCCGGCCGGCCCAAGGGAACGGTAGAGCGAGGAGGAAACCCATGCACCTGAACTTTGAGACGCTGCTCCAGCGACTGGCCGACGGATCCGACCTCACGCCGGAGGAAGCGGCCCATATCGAGTCCTGCGACGACTGCCGGGCCATGGTCGCGCGGGTCCGCCGGTTTCACCAGGCCATGGAGTCCCAGCGCCTGATCGAGCCCTCCGAGTCGGCGATTGCCCACGTGGAGGGCCTGGTCACGCGCCCGGAGAAGTCGCTCCCGCTGCCCGAATGGGCCCGCACGCTGCCCCATCGAATCGCGGAACTGCTTCACGACACGCTGGCCACCCCGCAGGCCGCCTTTGCCGGGGCGCGCGGCGGCGCGGCGTCCCGTCGTCTCCGCTTCGAGGCGCCCGATCTGGAGCTGGACGTGCTGGTGGAGGCCGACGGCCGCGGACGAAGAGTCACGGCGCAGCTGATGAGCCTGGTGGGCGAGCCGGCCCCCATCTCGGCGGTCCACTACCTGGTCCTGGCCGGCGGCGACCTGGAGGCCATCGGCAAGACGGACGACCACGGCGTGCTCGCGTCCCAGGTGAGTTCCACGGGGGCGATCGAGATCCGGGTGGCGCGGGAAGACTGTCTGGCCCTGTTCCAGATCCCCGACCGAACCGGCAACGTCGGCGAACAGTGAGCCGCGCGCCCCTGGCCCAACGGCTGCTGAGCGCCTCCGAAGGCGACCTGGCCGCAATCGTGGCGCGCGCCCGGGCCGCCGACCTCACGGACGCCATGGAGGCCCTGGCCGGCGAGGTACTGCGCATGATGCGGACGGACACGCGACGCGCACTGGAAGTGGCGGACCGCGCGCAGGCCACCGCCCAGCTCGCGGGCACCGCCACGCTGGGCGCCCGCGCCGCCTGGATGCGCGGCCACGCGCCCAGCGGATTGCTGCGAATGACCGAGGCGTGCGACAGCTACGAGGCCGCCGCCCGCGGCTACCGGTCGCAGGACGATCGCTTCCGCGCCGCCAAGGTGGCCATCGGACACATCAACGCGCTGATGTATCTCGGGTCGTACGACCGGGCCGTGGAGATCGCCAGCGCCGCACGTGCCGTCTTTGCCCGACAGCGGCTTCCGCTGGACGCGGCCCGCATCGACATCAATCTCGGAAATCTCTATCACCGGCTGGAGCAGCCGCGCGAAGCGTTACGCCACTACGACCGCGCCCTCCAGCCGATCCGCGCCAGCGACGACGTGGCCACCACCCGCATCATCCAGTTCAACCGCGCCAATGTGCTCACCAGCCTCGGACGGATCGATCGGGCCGAGGAGCTGTACCGCGAGGTCCAGGAGGGGGCCCTGGCGGACGACGAGACGCGGACCGCCGGCTTTGCCGAGTACAGCCTGGGGTTTTTGGATCTCCTGCGGGGCGAGTACGGGCGCGCGCACGCGCACCTGGAAGCGGCGCGCGCCGTGTTCGAGGAGCTGGACGACGCGCACTACCTCACCCTGGCGCTCACCGATCTCGCGGAGCTGTTCATCGAGATCAACGTGTTTGCGCGGGCCCGCTCCATCGGCTGGCGAGCGCGCGCCCTGGCCGAACGACACGGCCTTGCGTACGAGACCGCCAAGTGCGGGCTGCTGATCGGCATCGCGTGCCTGGGGACGAACGAGCCGGAGTTCAGCGCCGCGTGTCTGGAGGATGCGGAGCAGACATTCGAGCGCGAGGGAAACCAGGTGTGGGCCGCGGTCTGCTGGCTGTACCGGGCGGAGCTGGACGTGCGCGGCGGGCACCGCGCCAAGGCGAGTCAACGGCTGGAGGCGGCGACCGAACGCTTTGCCGCGGAGAAGCTGCCGCTGCGGGAAGCCACCGCGCGGCTCCGCTGGGCCAGCAACGAGTTCGAACGCGGGGATGCCGCCAAGGCCCGGGAGGTCCTGGACGCGGCGCGCGGGCCGCTGCGTCGGGTGCAATCGCCCTGGCTGCGCGCGCAACGCGACCATCTCTCCGGGCGTCTAGCCATGGGC
>BQJX01000303.1 GCA_021604925.1 Gemmatimonadota bacterium | reverse complement strand
GGCCGGTCGCGCGGTCGCCGGAGAGCGCGACGTGGGTTCCCGGAGCCCGAGGCGCACGGCGATCTCGCCCATGGTCGCGGGTCGATCGCCCGGTTCCTTGGCCAGGCACGCGGCCACGATCTCTTCCCAGTCGGCCGGCAGCGGAGGCGCGTCGATCTCCAGTTCGCGGCGCCGGTCCGTCATGGACGGGGGCACGTCGTGCGGGATCTGCAGCTGGATGTCGCCGCGATAGAACGGCGGCCGACTCGTGAGCAGCGCGTAGAGCGTGGCGCCCAGCGAGTACACATCGTCGGAAGGGCGCGGTCGCTGTCCCCGCAGTTGCTGCGGGCTCATGTAGGGCGGCGTGCCCGCAATCGCGAACTGCCCCGTGTGCTCGTACTTCGTCTCGGCCACGTTCTTCGAGATGCCGAAGTCGAGCACCTTCACGTGACCGTACTGGTCCACCATGAAGTTCCCGGGCTTCAGGTCGTGATGGACAATGGTGCGTTTGGCGCCGCGCTCCGAGTGGGCGTAGTCCAGCGCGTCACAGATGCCCCCGACCCATTCGGCGAGTCCCGCCGGCTCGAAGCAACGATTCGGCTGGCGGGCGGCCAGCGTGGCCAGCGTCTCGCCCTGGATGTACTCCATGGCGATGGCCACCACGTTCCCGTCCTGCAGGAAGTCGTAGGTCTGCACGATGTTCTCGTGCGTGAGCTGACGCGACTGGAGCGTCTCGCGCTTGAGATCCTCCACGGCGGCCTCGTCATCGGCGATGGCGTCGTGGAGCACCTTGAGCGCCACTTCCTTGCCCAGGAGGCGATCCGTGGCCCTCCACACGACGGCAAAGCCACCGCGCGCTACGCGCTCCAGGATTTCGTAGCGGTCCTGGAGAACGAGTCCAGGTTTGACCACTCGGTATGAATCGGACATGGCCTCTCTCGGTAGACGATGGGCGGAACCCTACCGGAGAATGCGTAGTTTCGCAGCCGGAGACGCGACGCAAACTGCCCGCGCATCACGACGAGGGCAGAGTGACCGAGGCGGTGGGGAGAGCACCGGTGGGGGTGAGGCTGACCGGCGAATCCGCGACCGGGCTCTCCGGAATTGGGCTGCCCATCAACTCCAGCAGCCGGAACGGGCCGGGGCCGTCTTCGTTCGACGAAGGCTCGATGGTGACGAAGACACTCCCGGCCGTGATGTCCTGGCCGGCCACCCCCAGCGGGAAGTCCGAGCCGGGAAACTCGTAGCCGTTCGAGTCGCCGGGAACCGTGCCCCAGCCGTTCGAGTCCTGACCGCTGGGCGAAGGGAATCGTCCCAGCGAGCGGGGCCCCAGCGAATTCAACGCGAGCCAGGCCTCGTAGACCCAGCCGGTCGGAAGCACCGGCAGGTTCAGCGACGGGGCGCTCCCCCCGGGCGTGCTGAACCAGATGCCTTCCAGCTCGTCGTTGGTGGCGCTGGTGGTGGGCGTGGCCAGATGGAACGAGCCGGAGCGCGCCGAGAAGTCCCGGCCGATCGCGTCTCCGGTGCGGATGTCCAGGTCCGCGCTTCGGTTCTGGAACGATCCCGCCACGATCGCCGGCAGCACCGGCCCATCGTCCGGATCGTCCTCGGGCTCCAGCGTGATGAACGCGTCCACGGCCAGCTGCCACAGGATCTCTCCGTCGCGGGTCTGTACCAGCTCCGACTCCGGATCCACGCCGAAGGTCATGGGCTGGTAGTCCTCCCCGACGATCCGCCCCATGTCGTCCACCATGAACCGGCCTGCGGAGGCCGCAGTGGAATGCCGCGCGGCGGCGCGCGTGGCCGCGAACGAAACCCAGAGTTCGAACGTGGCCCCGGACTGCGCCAGCGGGGCGAACCCGTCCAGCGTGAGCAGGATCTCGTTCTCGCCGGGCTTGGGCCCGGTGGGGGAATCGGAGTCCGCGCAGGCGGAAATGCCGACCAGTGTGGCCGCGGCGGCGAACGCGAGCGTAGCGCGCGACCCGCGACGTTGCGGCATCACGGCTGGAAGCTCGCGAAGCGGGCGAAGTTCGGGACTTCGGCGACGGCCACCACCGTGCGCGTGGCCGCGTCGAAGACCACCACGCTGCCCGGGTTCTTCTCGCCGTCCGGAGCCGGATGGTGCCCGGAACTCTGGTCGTCGTCGTTGGCGCAGGACACGTACACCTGCGTGCCGTCCGGTGAGAACGCGATCCCGATCGGTCGAAGCAGCACTGCCAGCTCGTCGTCCGCGGGATGGGTGGGCCGCAGCGGCGCCCCCACCACGGTCATCGCCGTTGGATCCGACACGGCCACGATCGAAACGGAGGAGTCGAGCCAGTTGGCCACCCACAGTTCGTGGCCGCCCATCCAGTCCTTCGACAGCGCAATGTGCCAGGGACCGGTGGGCACGATCACCTCGCCGACCCACGGGTTCGGCCCGCCGGCCGCAGCCAGGTCGAGCGCGTAGATGCGGTTGGTCTCCAGCGTGCTCACGAACAGGTGGTTCTCGTCGGCGGAGAGGACGCACTGCTGGGGTCGGTGATTCAGGCCGGGAAGGTCCGGCAGGTCCACCGGGAACAGATCCACATTGGGGGCCACCCCCAGGCCGACTCCCGTGAAGAATCCCCACACATTGTCGGAGATGATGTTCGAAACGTAGACCAGCGTGCCCGCTTCGTTCATGGCGAGGCCGTGCGGCTGCTGGACGGCCGTCCCGAACTCGAAGAACTCGATCTCGGCCAGCGTGTCGGGGTCGAGAACGCGCACCGCGTGGTCCGCGGACGGCCCGCCCCCGTCGAAGTTCGTGACCCAGAGCTGCGATCCGTCCGGCGTCATCTCCATGAGCGCGGGAAACGTGCCGGCCCGGCCCGTGTACAGGAGCTCGTAGGTGCGGGTGTCGTACACGTGGATGTTGTCCGGCGCCGTCTGGAAGCGCGACACGAACAGCCGATGCCCGGCGCGGTCCACATGGACCGAGTGGGGAGCGTCCACGGGGATCAGTCGGATCAGATGGCCGGTCTCCGTGTCCACCACGGCCACGCTGTTCTCGCCCTGGCACGCAATGAACGCCTTGCTGGTTGCGCCCGAGTACATCACGGAGCCGTCGTCGTCGCGGGCGCCCTGGGCGATCCATCGCTCCAGGAACCGCACGATCGGATCGGACAGCGGGTCCAGCCCCAGCGGCATTCGCGGCTCGATGTCGCCCGTCACATGCAGATAGAAGTGGCTGCGCTCCGGCTCGAACGGCACGATCATCGATCCGAACCGGCTGCCCGCCTCCAGGTCCGCGTAGCTCTCGGTGCTGAAGTCGAAGGCGCGATCCGCGGAGTTGTGGCAGGCGGCCGCGGCGCAGCTGTTGTTCAGGATCGGCTGGACGTGCTCCGAGTACACGATGTTGTCGATCTCGTCGTAGTTCACGCTGGGACCGGACTCGGAACAGCCGGAGAGGAGCCACGCCGTCGCCAGCGCAGTCCCGGCCCAAGGTCCCCGAGGGGCTTGCAACCTGGCACGAAACATGGAATTCCTTGAGTGGGGCGGGATGCCAAGGGGGGATCGAGCGGCAACGATGTTCATTGGGACCTTCCCGCACCAGTTTAAGGATCCTGCCCCCGAACGTCAACGGACCGGCCGATCGGCAGGGTCCAAGTGGGATCGTTCCAAAGGAGGAGGGTGCGTGTCGAAGGAGATCTACCGGGGTCGGGTGGTCAACCTTTCCGTGGAGGAGGTCACCCTGCCAAACGGGGCCACGACCCGTCTGGAGATCATGAAGCATCCGGGTGCGGCCGCGGCGGTGCCCCTCTTCGAGGACGGAACGATCACGATTCTCCGGCAGTATCGACATGCGGTCGGGGGCTGGCTGTGGGAGATTCCGGCCGGAAAGCTGGACAAGCCCGGAGAGGATCCTCTGGACTGCGCGCAGCGGGAGCTGGCCGAAGAGGCCGGACTGGCGGCGGAGAGCTGGCACAAACTGGGCTCCATTTTCACCACGCCCGGCTTCTGCGACGAGATCATCCATCTGTACCTGGCGCGGGACCTGCGCGACGTTCCCATGGAGCACGAGGTCGATGAAGTGATCGAGGTCCACCGCATGCCACTGGAGGACGCGCTGGCCATGATTCCCCGCGAGGAACTCCAGGACACCAAGACGATGGCCGCGTTGCAGGCCACCCGCCTGTTGCTGACATGACCTATCGGCGCGCCGCGATCGCGGTGTTCCTGGTGGGGCTCCTGTTTCTCGTCGCCATGTTGACGGCCACCGGGGGGCGCGCCTCGTTGCCGTTGGACGATTCGTTCATCTACTTCCAGTACGCGCGCCAGGCGGCGGCCGGCGAGTTCCTGGTCTACCAACCGGGTGAGCTGCCCACGACCGGAACGACCAGCCTTCCGTGGATGCTGTTGCTGGCCGTGGGATCGCTGCTGGGTTTTGGCGGCAAGGCGATCGTGTTCTTTGCCATGGCGATGGGCGGGGCGTTCTTCGCGCTCGCGGTGTGGCGTACGGGACAGGCGCAGCGGGTGCTGGCGCCGCGGAAGCCGGGGAGCCAGCGTCCGGGCGACCTCGCGCTCTTCGGGTTGCCGTTGGCGGCGGCGCTGGTGCTTCTGTCCGGGCCGCTGC
>BQJX01000302.1 GCA_021604925.1 Gemmatimonadota bacterium | reverse complement strand
GGTCCCCCACGTCGCGGAACGTGGTGTAGGCGCGCTTCCACTCCTGCAACTCCAGCAGCGCCTCGCCCTTCTTCATGCCGCCGCGGTACTGCTCCAGCGGAGTGTGGCCCTTGCTCCGCACCTTCTCGTAGAAGGCGACCGCGCCGACCAGATCGCCGGCCTCCTGCCGCAGATCTCCGGCGCGCATGCCCGCTTCTCCGAACCAGACGCTGCCCCGGTGCTTCTCCACCACCTGCGAGTACGCCGCCACCGCCTCTTCCGGGTGGCCGAGATTCTCCTCCACCGTTCCCAGAAAGAAGATCACGTCGCCGCGGAACTCCTTCTTGTCCTGGTCCCGCGCCTTGCTCAGCGCCGCCACCGCGCGGTCGTACTCCTTGGTCTCGATCAGGGTCCGGCCCTGCATGACCAGCGTCTCCGGCACGAGATTGGAGCGGGGATAGAAGGTGAGGATCTCGTCGTACTTGCGAAGCGCGGTGGAGTAGTCGCCCTTCTCGTGCGACGCCTTGGCCATGAGCAGCAGCGCGTCGTCCACCCACTTGCTGTCCGAGTAGTACTTGACCACGCGCGCGGCCTTCTCGAACGACTCCTTGTAGAGACGCTTTTCCTGCTGCGTGATCTCTTCGCGCTCGGGGTCGGCCTTGGCCTTGAGGTCCAGGCCCTCCCGGTACTTCTGCTTGGCATTGTACAGCGTATTGAAATACGCACATCCGCTCGCGAACAGGAGCGCCAGGGTGGCCATTCCGATCGCGAAGCGGATGGGTCGTCTCATGCGGGCAGCGCCGTTCGGCCGGGGTTGCGGTTTCCGGGAATGGTGATCCGCGAACGCATCGCGTCATCCTCCCAGGTGGCCTTCCCTTCCAGCAGCGTGAGCAGCGCGCGCCCCTTCAGGCGACGGCCGAGGAACGGCGTGTTGTGCGACTTGGACACGATCTCGCTCGGGTCCAGTGTCCACTCCGCGTCCGGATCGAAGAGCACCACATCGGCGGCGGCGCCGGGACGCAACGTGCCGCTCTCGATTCCGAGAATGCGGGCCGGCCCCAGGGTGAGTCGCTCGATCATGCTGGGCAGGTCCAGGTGTCCGCCCTCCACCAGCATCTCCAGGGAGAGCGGCAGAGCGGTCTGCAGCCCCAGGATGCCGAACGGCGCGTGGTCGAACTCCACCAGCTTCTCGCGGTCCGCGTGCGGCGCGTGGTCCGTGGCGATGGCGTCCAGCGTGCCGTCCGCCAGTCCGGCGATGACCGCGCGGCGATCCTCTTCGGCGCGCAGCGGAGGATTCATCTTGGTGTTCGAGTCGAAGCTCATCACCGCTTCGTGCGTGAGCGTGAAGTGGTGCGGTGTGGCCTCCGCGGTGACGGAAACCCCGCGCTGCTTGCCTTCGCGGATCACGTCCACCGAACGCGCACTCGACACGTGGCAGATGTGCAGCCGCCCGCCCGTGATCTCGGCCAGGCGCACGTCGCGCGCCACGGCCACGTCTTCCGACGCGGACGGAATCCCGGGGATTCCGAGCCGGGTGCTCACGGCGCCCTCGTGCATGTGACCGCCGGCCGACAGCGTGCGCTCCTCGGAGTGAGAGATGATCGACAGCCCGGTGAGGCGCGAGTACTCCAGCGCGCGCCGCATGACGCGGGCACTCTCCACCGGAACCCCATCGTCCGAGAAGCCGACCGCGCCGGCCTCCTTCAGGATCATCATCTCCGTGAGCTCGTTGCCGCTCTGGCTCTTGGTGATGGCCGCAATGGGGTGAACCCGGCAAAGGGCCACTTCCTTGCCGCGTCGGACCACGAGCGACACCAGGCCCTCGTTGTCCAGGACCGGGTTCGTGTTCGGCATGCACGCCACCGCGGTGAATCCGCCGCGCGCCGCCGCCCGCGCTCCCGAGCCGATGTCTTCCTTGTACTCGAAGCCGGGCTCGCGGAAGTGGACATGCATGTCCACGAGTCCGGGCGCCACCACCAGCCCCGTGGCGTCCACCACGTGCGCGTCTTCGGCCGTCAGCCCGGGCTCCACCGCCACGATGGTCCCATCTTCAATGAGCACGTTGGCGATGCCGTCGTGCTCCGTGGCCGGGTCGATCACGCGGCCGCCCTGGATCAGGATCTTCAATTCTGAACCTCCGCGCCGGACATGAGATAGAGGACGGCCATCCGTACCGCGACGCCGTTGGAGACCTGGCGAAGAATCGTTCCCGCGTGCTTCTCGGCTACATCGTGCCCGATCTCGGTGCCGCGGTTCATGGGTCCGGGGTGCAGCACCACCATGCCGTTCGGCAGTTCGTCCAGCTTGTCCTGCGTGATCCCGAAGTAGCGCGCGTACTCGCGGATGCTGGGGATCAGCGGTTCGTGCTGCCGCTCGAACTGGATGCGAAGCACGTTCACCGCATCCGCGTCGCGCAGCGACTTGCGCACGTCGGTGGAAGCGCGCACGCCCAGCTTCTCCAGTTCGGCCGGGAGCATGGTGGGCGGACCGCACACCGTCACCTGCGCGCCGAGCTTGGTGAGCAGGAACATGTTGGAGCGAGCCACGCGGCTGTGGTCGATGTCGCCGAGGATCACCACCTTCAGCCCCTCGATCTTGCCGAGCTTCTCGCGCAGCGTGCTGGCGTCCAGCAGCGCCTGCGTGGGGTGCTCGTGCTGGCCGTCGCCCGCATTGATCACGCGCGCCCGGACGTGCCGATCCAGGAAGTGGCACGAACCCGCGGATCCGTGCCGCATCACGATCATGTCGGCGTTCATGGCTTCGATGTTCTGCGCCGTGTCGCGCAGCGACTCCCCCTTGGCCACGGACGACGTGGAGACGGAGAAGTTCAGCACGTCCGCGGAGAGCCGCTTTTCCGCGATCTCGAAACTCGATCGCGTGCGCGTGCTGTTCTCGAAGAAGAGATTCACCACGGTCTGTCCGCGGAGCGCCGGTACCTTCTTGATGGAGCGGGCCTGGACTTCCTTGAACGGTTCCGCGGTGTCCAGGATCTCCAGGATCTCTTCCGGCTCCAGTTCACTGATCCCGAGCAGGGATTTGTGGTCGGCCATCATGGGGTCAACTCTCCTCCTCGAACTCGAGAACCACCACGGAGTCCGCTCCGTCCACTTCGGCAAACTGCACCTTCACCACTTCGTTCTGCGAGGTGGGGACGTTCTTCCCCACGTAGTCGGCGCGGATCGGGAACTCGCGGTGTCCGCGATCCACCAGCACCGCCAACTGGATCGTCTTCGGGCGACCGAAGTCGATCACCTCGTCCATGGCCGCGCGGATCGTGCGGCCGGTGTAGAGCACGTCGTCCACCAGGACCACGTGCTTGTCCACGATCGAGACCGGGATCTCGGTGGAGCGCACCACCGGCTGCTTGGCGACCGTCTGCAGGTCGTCGCGGTAGAGGGTGATGTCCAGGATTCCGAGCGGAACCCGAACGTCCTCGATCTCCTTGATCTTCTTCACGATGCGCTCGGCCAGGAACTGACCGCGCGTCCGGATGCCGCAGATGATCACGTCTTCCGGGCCGCCGATTCGTTCGATGATCTCGTGGGAGAGTCGGGAGATCGCCCGCCGCATGTCGTCGGCGGACATGATCCGGGCCTTCTCGACGAGGGAACGCATCGCCGGCGCGTCGGCTGGGATTGTCTTGGGGGTGGTTTCGGTCATCGGTTCCTCCGCCATGACTCCGGCCCGGATGGGCGCCGCGCAGAAAAAAACCGCCGCGGCCGAGGATTCGGGCCGGGCGGACTGCACCGTCAGGGGAACACCGAGCGATCCGACCCTTCCCGGCCTCTCGAGGACCGGATTAAAGGTTGGCTTCCGTTTTCGAAGCCGAGGAAGAATAGGCCGCGCGGCCGCCCGCGTCAAGCGGGGCGCGTCAGACCGCCGGGCAGCGCGGCGGAGCGCCGTCAGGCCGGGCGCGTCCGTCGGCCGGGCAGCGCCGCGCACCGCCGTCAGGCCGGGCCGAACGACGCCGCCAGCAGCGCCTGGGCGACCAGCGTGGTCACGGTGGCCGCGAGCAGGCTGATCAGCGTGCCCACCAGGTAGTATTCGGCGCGCCGCGGATCGTCCAGATCGCGGAAGCGCGCCAGCGATTTGGCCGCCACCAGGAGTCCCAGCGCCTCCCAGTGGTTCAGCAGGATGAGCACGATCACGAAGAGGCGTTCCAGCACGCCGATCACGCGCCCGGCGGGAAGGATGCTCCCGTCTTCGGGTACCAGCTTCCAGCGGGCCAACTCCATCCCGACCCACGCGGACACGCCGTTCACGTTCACCGCGACCAACGTGACCAGTACCCCGAGTTCGTACAGCCGCTCCGCGGTCAGCGGCAGGTCCGCGCGAAGCGCCGCGCCGGGAGCCAGCAGCTTCCACGCGACGGCCAGGACCGCGAGATGCGCCCCCTGATCGAGCACGAACCACAACTGCCCGTGCTGCGGGACCCGCCGGCTGAGGGTCCCCTTGGTGATGTCGATCAGCAGATGAATCGTGGCGATTCCGACCGCGGCCAGCACCGGCGCCCCGCCGCGGAACGGCAGCAGGAGCACGGCCTGGGCCAGCAGGACCACCCCCACGTGGGCGAGCAGGCCGCGGGCCTGGGCCTTCC
>BQJX01000301.1 GCA_021604925.1 Gemmatimonadota bacterium | reverse complement strand
CACCTCGCGCTCGGACGCGCCCTTGACCGTCACGAAGCGGTCCGCCGTCCGCCCCTTCACGAAACCGTTGCCGACCGACCACCCCGCGGCCGCCACTCCCAGCGCCAGCACCAGCGCCGGCCCCATCCCCGTCTTCATTGCGAACTCCTTCCTGGCAGGACTTGGGCTAGCGATACGCCGCCTTGATTCGACTCCACGGAACGCGCGGAGCTTCCGGAACCGGAGTGGCGCCGCACGCCACATCATACGCTCCCACCCGCCCGCAGGCATTCCAACTGGGCGACGCGGGGGACATCGAACTGATCGAGTAGTCCGCGGTGGGAAGCGGCGCGGAGTCGCAGCTGTCCGGGTCCGGCGCGCAGAACAGCGGATCGCCGTCCACGTTGCTCGCCCCGAAGGCAACGGTCCCCGGGCCCGTGATCTGGGTCTGGCCGCCGACGATCAGGCTGCAATCGACGTCCATCGAACCTCCCCACGCCACGTACACGGAGGTGGCCGCGTCGCAATGGTCGGCGAAGATCGAATTGCGGATGACGACCATCGAGTAGGTTCCGGCCACCAGGTGCCCGCCCCACCCCGAAGAGCGGTTGTTCACGAACGTGCACCGTGTGAGGTGCAGCGTGGAGAGTTCCTGATCGGCGCACACGGCTCCGCCGGCGCCCGCCTCGTTGTTCTCGAAGAGGCAGTCCACGGCGGTCACCACGGGCCCGTTCCCGAGTCCCAACGCGCCGCCCAGGAACGCGCGATTCCCGGCAAACACGCACCGCGTGAACACCGGCATCGCTTCTGCCTTGACGAGCACGCCGCCGCCATCCACCTCCGTCGTTTCGTTGTCCGCAAAGAGGCAGTCGTTCACGATGGCGTCCGAGTTCGTGATCGAAGCACCGCCGCCCGCATGCAACGCGTAGTTCCCGATGACCTGACAGCGTTCCACGAGCGCATCGCACTCCTTGCGCAGCACGAAGCCGCCGCCGTACCAGCCGGACACGTTGTTGAGGAACGTGCAGTCGCGCAGCGTGATGTCGCAGCCCTCCCAGGCCAACAACCCCGCCCCGAATCCCTGGAAACCGGTCTCGTTCCCATCGAAGACGCAGTTCTCGATCACGGGATGACTGTTGAACGCCACGAGGATGCCGCCGCCCCCGCTCTCGGGGAACGGTCCGCTGGCGAATCCGCCCGTGATCGTGATCCCGTCCAGCCGGGTGGCCGACGTCTCCCCGGCATCCAGGCGGAAGGCGCGGTGCGGCTCGGACTCGGATCCCTGGGAATCGATCGTGACGAACGCGGCGCCGTTGCGGGACCGGACGACCAGGTCCTTGCCGAAGAACCGAAGGTCCCGGTTGCCGGGGCCGAGGAACGTGCCGTCCTCCAGCACGATCTCATCGCCCGCCGTGGCCGCGTTCACCGCGTCCTGAATGGTGGCGTAGTCGCCGCTCCCGTCCGGTTCCACCGAGATCTCGGCCGCAGAAGTGGACTCGACCACGACCAGGCAGAGGGCCGGCGCGATCCGGGCCAAGTCCAGTGCGCGCACAACATTCACGATCACGCCATCTCCTTCCGAAGCGGCCGGCTACCGCAGTTTCACGACCCGCTGCGGCTGAGAGCGCCCCGCCAGGTCCCGGACCCAGTAGACGCCGTTGGCCGCCTGTTTCCCGCTCTGATCCCGGCCGTTCCAGACCAGCACGCCGGCCGCCCCTTCGGGCACGGACAGCTCGCGCACCAGGCGACCGGTCACGTCGATGACCTCCACGCGCGACGGACCCGCCCCCCATCCCTGGTACGGAATGCGCAGCTCCTGGCGGAACGGATTGGGGAACGCGGCCCCCAGCGTGCGCGGGTCGAGCGAGACGCCCAGGGCCCTGCCCCCCGGACCCACCAGATCCGACGCACGTCGCAGGAGCAGCCGGTACCTGTCCAGGTACGGGCTGCTGAAATCGCGCTGCGAGAGCACCGCCGTGAACTCGAAGTCCATCAGATCCGCCGCGTCCTCCGGAATCACCACGCCCGCCGGGATCACCAGCGGAGCCGCGCCCGTTCCGTCGTCCACCACGACCTGTCCCCCGGCCGATCCGATCGGCCAGCTTCCCGAAACCACGTTCGCGCCCGCGACCCGCACGACCCGCCCCTCCCAGGGCTCCCTCAAGAAGTCCAGGCTCCCTGTGGCCACCGTGCCGATCGCCGCCACGTCGCCCTCGGGGCCGCGGTTCTCCACGTAGGCATCCACCAGTCGCAGCTCTCCCAGGATCTGACTGACGAAGCCGCCCACCCAGACCCGGTCGCCTCGGCTCACGGGGGTTACCGTGCCGGGCTTCTCCAGCACCTGCACGCCGCCGGTGGCGTCATCCAGGTAGAAGTTGCCGCTGCTCGGATCCAGGAAGCCCGTGTCGGTCAGCGCGCGCCCCTCTACCGATACCCAGCGCTCGGCGTGGCGGATGACGCCGCTTTCATCCACCTCGTCGATTTCCTGCACCAACACCTGGTCCGCCACGTTGCCGGGCGGCGTGAACTTGCCGTCGCCGTCCACATCCACTCGAATCGGATTGGTCACGGCGAACGGATGGAAGCCGCCACGACGAACCGGATCCAGGCTTCCGCGTCCGTCCACCTGCAGGACGTACCAGGTGTCCTGCTTGGGCCGGTCCACGAACACGCGTTGGATGTCCAGCTCACCGGCAGCGTCCACCGCGAGCGGGAACGAGCGAAGCTCCTTGCCGTTCGCCCAGATCAAACCCTCTTCGGGCTTCATCCAGCTGGGACACTGCACCCGCAGGTTCAGCTCCACGCTGCCGTCCGCATTCGCGGCGACCAGGTCGCCGAGGCCGCCTCCGTGAATCGTGAAATCGAGAATCGGACCGTAGGAGACAAAGGACGCGCCGCGCCGCACCGCCTCGACCAGGTCGCTCTCCGAGGCCTCGCCTCCCTCCGGCAATCTCACGAAGTTCCGGGGGTACCCCGGCTCCGCGTAGACCAGATGATGCGAGTCGGAGTTCCCGGTAGCGGTGATGAAGCGGCCGTTGTTCAGGAACCGCATCCAGACGGCCAGGGTGGTTCTCCCCTGGTCCAGATGCCGGCCGTTGAAGACCTCCACGGCGTCGAAGTCCCACGAGAAGTCGCCCTGCTCCGGCTCGCCGGTGTACGGGTTCATGGCGTGGATGTCGAAGTACTGGTTCGCCCACTCCGGGATGGACGGATGGTTCACCTGCACCACCTCGTCCTTGGCGCCCGTGCGCGCGGAGGCGAAGAGCCCGGCCGGCGACAGACCTTCGTAGGGCGGAGTGGTGGTCCCCGCAACCAGGGGCCACGCGTTGAAATGTCCGAACGACGGGGAACGCGTCGTGATCTCCGCGCCCACCGAACTCCGGATCCAGTCCTGCAGGCCCAACGACCCGATGACGGGCCCGTAGTCCGTGACCATGTTGTGATCCGTGGCCACCGCCCAGTCCACGCCTTCGGCCGCCAGACTGATCACGCGCCCCGGAACCGGCATGGCGGTGTCGCTGCTTGGAGCCGCGTGCAGGTGGAAGTCGCCGGAGATCCACTGCGAGGTGTCCACTTCGCGCGCCAGCGTGGCGGACACCTGGGCGGTGCCGCCGCTGGCCACCGTGATGCGCTCACGGTGGAGGCCGTACTCGATGCCGCGCGACACCACCACGTCGTACGAACCGGAAGGCACGGCGACCTCGCCCTGCCCGAGCGCCAGGTACGCCACATCCTCGGACGCATTGGCGCGATGCTCCGGACCGAGACTCAAAGGGCCGCCTCCCACCCGGAAGAACGTGATCTTGCTGGGCAGTGGACGCTGCACCTCATCGACCACGGTGACCCGCACCCGCCCGTCGAAGTTGCGACCGCTGCTCCAACCGACCAGATCCGCATCGTCCCGCGGCTCCAGATGGAAGTCGCCGAAGCCGTAGGCAAGCACCCCGGTCATGGAATCGAAGTGGTCGCCGGCCTCCGCGACGTACGACGTGAAGAACTCGTCATCCACTTCCGCACCGCTCGCGGTGGCGTCGCCGATGAGGAACTCGCCAAAGCTGCTGGAGGCACTCTCGGTGGTGACATCCAGGATGCGGATCAGCACCCCTTCCCACGGTTCCGCGTTCGACAGGAGGTCCGCCACGGTGACGTCCGCCGGCGGGGGCAGAGATCCTGCCCCGTGACTCTCCACGTGATGCGCCAACAAGCGCGTCTCGCCGAAGTATTCCTGCACTTCACCGAACACGACCACGGATTCCCCGCGGAATCGCTCCGCAACCTGGCCCTCCACCTTGACCCCGCTCCACGGTCCGGACGCGACATCGCCCACATAGAAGAACGCAAGATGCGGCGAGACGGCCGTGACGACCCCTTCCACGTGGACGGTCTCGCCCACGCGGGGCGACGCGTCGCCGGCGGTCTCCTGCACATCGCGCGGCACCAGGAGGCGCTCCGAGCCGGGTCGGGCGCCGAGAACGGCGACCAGGGCGGCCAGCGCAAAGGCGCCCACCAGAATGGAGTTGGCAGAGCGGTAGCGTGACACGGCGCGTCCCGGATTGGAGTGGTGGCCAGACGAACGGGGAGTTTCCATCATAAGGGTT
>BQJX01000300.1 GCA_021604925.1 Gemmatimonadota bacterium | reverse complement strand
GAAGGCGTGCGCGAATTGATCCGCAAGCACCCGCACACGCGAAAAGACTACTTCCACGTCTACGCAAACGAGTTCGGCGCGGCGTCGTTGAACGTGATGCTGTACGTGTTCTTCGAGACGCCGGACTGGGGTGTGGAGTTGCAGGAGAGGCACAAGCTGTTCCTGAGCATCCTGTCGCTGGCCGCCGAACTGGACGTGGAGTTCGCGTTCCCGACGCAGACGCTGCACGTGGTACGGCCCGGAGAGATGCCGGAGCACGTGGACCTGGGCTCGTCGGAGGAAGCGTTGGCGCGGGGACGGGAAGCGGCGGGGGTGGTTGGGGGACAGGCGTAGGCGGCACCGCTGCCCGGCCGCGGCGACCGGCGGGGCAGCCGCGGGCCCACTCAGGGTTCGGGCGGTCCACTGTCGCCGACCAGGGGCGTCGCCATGACCGTGCGCAATCCGTAGTAGTTCGCAACCGCTCGGTTGACCCAGTGATCCGGATCCGGGCCCACCTCCTCAAGACCGAACGGGCTCCGCATCCACCGAATCGTCACGTCCTCACGATCGCTTCCCGCCAGGAGTCGGTCCCTTTGATCCCAGGCGTTGGCGTACGTCTCAAGTCCGGCGAGACGGCTCAGGCCGACCGTCGACTCGAACCAGCAGGACCCGGCCGCCACCAGCAACAGCCCGCCGACCAGAACCGACTTGGCCCGCCCCCGCGCGCTCGGGCGCCCCGCGCCGGTCGTGCACGCTCCGATGAACCCGGCGAGTAGAACGCAGAAGAGCAGTGCGGCGTAGGGGATGATCAACGCTCGGCCGGGCGGCGGTCCACTGAGTCCGTAGGCGGAAGGTGCCACGCAGGCCGCCACCAGAAGCAGCGTCAGCGCCACTCCCCCCGCGATGTGGCGCCTCCGGACTTCGGCCACACGCATGCAAACACGCGTGGACTCCGCCATGACCAATGCGAAGAGCAATGCCACGACGACCTGCGCCCAGGAACTGACCACGAATCGGGCGATGAGCTTGGCCGTATACAGAGTGGTCATCATCACCAGTTCGGGCAGGGCCGGCCCGGGAGCGAGAAGTGACGATCGGACGCGGTTGCCGGGCGCGGCAGCAATCAGAAGGAGGCTCACCGTGGCAGAGGCGAGCAGAACTCCCCAAACCTTCGACGGCAGCGCCGTCGTGCGCCGCAGCAGTGAGACCCCCAAGAGCGCGGAGCAGAGGACGACCTGCGCAGCCGCGTACGTTTCACTGAATCCCCCCGCAATGAACACAAGGATCGCGGCACCGATCATCGCCAGGTTCCGCGCCGGTCCTTCCCTTCCATCCGTGGCCAGCCGAACGGCGACGGGCAACAGCACCAGCGGGGCGACATACGTGACCATCCCCGTCTGCCACAGAAAGACCTGCTCCAGTTCCCGCACGGAGAAGACCGCGCAATGCACGATGACGATCGCTGCCTGAAGAGCCGTGCCCCGTGCCCCGGCCGCGGCCCGGTCCCACAGCGGCGAGAGACCCCACGCCAGCGACGAAATCCAGGCCGTGATGAAGAACGCGGGAAGTACCTGGACGGTACTCGCGCCGAACCGCTCCAGCAGAGTCATGGTGAACGAGAACGAGAATCGACCCGACCACGAGGTGTACCAGTGGAACATGGCCTCGACCGCGTTCATGCGGCCTGCGACCTCGGCCGTGCTGAAGTCGTCGGCCGCGTATCGTACGAACCGCCCTGAGTACGCCAGAATCACCAGCGGGGTGAGGAGCAGCACCGTGATGACCCAGGACAGTCGGCGATTCACTCCGCGGTCCGACGGCATCGGTTCAATGGCAACGCCATAGTGGTACCGATACGCATTCGCCTCTCATCGATAGAGCGCCTTCACTCTTCCCCATGTGTACGGTTCCACGGGAGTCGGCCTCTTGTACAGAAGGAATCCTCCCACCAGCCTGCCGCCCGAGGTACACCGCTCCGCGGTGAACACAGGGCTCGTCTTGCTACCAGACACCACGAAGTCCGTGTCCGGAAACACCCCCAAGTAGTCTGCTCCCGTGACCTCCACGTCCATGGCGACACTGGACCAGTAGGCGGGCCACTCCCAGTAGGACGAACACCGGATCCAGAGGAAGAGAAGCACTTGGCCGTCTGGAAGTTCACCGATGGTCGCGTAGGGATTCGAAGAACTGCTGCTCACGGTCCAGGTGTAGCAGTTCCGCTCCTGCGTTCCGTACTCACACCCGCAGCCGTCATTCAGGCACCCACCGGACACCTCGCCGTATCCTCGACCGTCGCTCAGCCATTCCCGGGGATCTTCGAGATCGCAATCCGTGGTCAGGGGGAACTCGTTGTCGATGCCCGGTCCGGAGATGCACACCGACACTTCGGCTCCACATGGGCTGGCGGGCCAGATCAGGCCTATGAGAATTCCGAGAGCTCCCAAGGACGTGAATCGTCGAGATGGCACCATGTCTTCCATCCCCTGACGCGACCTTGATCTCGGAGGTCGCGGATCGTCCCAAGTATGCGCTTTGAGGCCGGCTGGCGGCAACGGTGAAGAACCTGTTCGGTTCGCTGACGGTGCTGGACCGTCCGTTTCAGGTGGCAGCAACCCCACCGCGGTTGCGTGGTCTGTGCCCCCGGGCGTATGCTGGAAGCAGGCTTCCAACTCCTCGGGAGTACACCATGCTCCGCTTCGCAATCGTGCTCGCCGCCGTCCTCCTTTCTCCCCCCGCGTTCGCCCGTACCTGGCTCATCCATCCCGATGGCACGGGCGACGCCCCCACAATTCAGGCGGCAGTAGATTCCACGGCCATGGGCGACACGATCTACGTGACCGCCGGAGAGTACGAAGGGCCTGTGCGCCTCAAGTTGGAAACGCATCTCGTAGGCGAGCCGCCGCGAGGGTCGGCCGCGATCCTGGGGCCGCCAACATCCTCGCTATCGGTCGAGGTGTTCTCGGGAACCGTGTCCGGGCTGAGGCTCGGTGGGGTTGGCGGAACAGGCTACGGCTATGCCCCGACGGTGATCTCAAGCCACGATGCTGTCGTCCAGGACTGTATCCTGGAGTCCTCGTTCTACGTCGCGGAGAGTACGGGGTCGCTCACGATCCTGGACTGCGAGATCCGGGACTGCGCCGGAGGGGTGCGTCACTATGGCGAGCGGCTGGAAGTCCGACGGTGCACGTTCGAGACGGACCATGTGTATGAGACTTCGATTGGAATCGCCGGGCCTTGGCTCGAACCCGCGGACCTCATCGTGACCGACTGCGTGTTTCGTCAGGGTACGGCCTCCACGGAGCCTAGCTGGCAGCCCTCGATCGGCTGGCTGGTACAAAGCCCCATCCGCGCCGTCATCGCCGGCAATCTCTTCCTGCACGCCCACGGGCCGGCGGCCGCCGCGACCGAGTGGTCCGTCGTCAATCGACAGCCTTCACCGGGACGCCAGGGACAGTCGAGCGTCGAGATCTCCGGAAACACGATCGTGGGCGGGTCCGGCGCCGGCCTAGGGAACGACTACGGGCTCCCGTCCGGGACGATCATTCATGGCAACGCATTCGTCGGAAACGAGACCGGCCTGGATCTGACCGACGCCCCGGGAGCAGTCGTGACCTGCAACCTTTCCTGGGGCAACGCCCACAACTGGGCCGGGTCCCCAGATCCCACCGGCATCGACGGGAATCTATCGGCGTCGCCGCTGTTCTGTGACTATGCCGCGGACAACTTCACCGCGGCCGCCAACTCGCCGTTGCTGGCCCCGAACAACGAATGTGGGCTGCAGATCGGCGCATTCGGCCAGGGATGCGGTCCCGTGTCCGTCACTCCGACGACGTGGGGAGCGATCAAGGGCGCGTACCGATAGGGGCTGAGGCACCGCGACCTCACCCTTGAATCGCCCGGGCCAGATGGTGGGCTCGGTCGCGAGTCGCGGTCAGAGCATGCGAAGGGATTGGAGCGGGCGACGGGGATCGAACCCGCGACTTTCAGCTTGGGAAGCTGATACTCTACCAACTGAGTTACACCCGCTCCTGACCTGCTCCGTGATGATAGCCGGTCCCAAGGCAGAGTCAAGGTGCGCCGATCGTCCGGCGCCCCGGCGTCCGTCTAGGGGCCGGCCGGCGCCGAGGCAATCGCCCTCGCGATCCTGTCCACCGCCGCCGAAAAGTCCTGCTCCCCTTCCAGCTCGATCCACGTCATCGGCTTCTGCGCCCGGAACCAGGTCCGCTGCCGCTTGGCGAAGCGACGGGTGGCCAGCACCACCTGCGCGGTCATCTCGTTGCGCGGCAGCCGCCCTTCCACCCACGCCCGCACCTCCGGGTAGCCCAGCGAGGTCATGGCCGGGCTGTCCGAGAGCCCCGCGTCCAGCATCCCCCGCACTTCGTCCCCCCAGCCGCCGGCCAGCATGGCGTCCACGCGGGCCGCGATCCGCGCATCGAGAGTGGCGGTGGGCCAGGACAGGCCGAAGCGAAGCACGTGCACCGGCGGTCGGGACTCGCGGTGCCGTCGATGCAGCTCCGTCATCGTTTCGCCGGTCAGCTCCAGCACCTCCAGCGCGCGCACCACGCGCAGGCGATCATTCGGATGCAGCCGCGCGGCGGACTC
>BQJX01000299.1 GCA_021604925.1 Gemmatimonadota bacterium | reverse complement strand
CTCGTCCACGCTGACCGCGCCCACCGAGATGCGCATCCAGCCGTCTTCGCCGTGGAAGCCGAACGCATCGAACGGGATCACGGCGAACCCGGCGCCCGACAGCAGCACCTGGCGCAGCGACTCGTTGTCCGTGATCTTGGTGCCGTTGACCGTTCGGCCCATCAGGTCAAAGCGCACCGAGAGGTAGATGGCGCCCTGCGGCTCCACGTGGGTGACGGGCAGTCCGTCCTCCCGCATGGCCCGGAGGCCCGTGTCCAGCGCGCCCAGGCGCGTTTCGAGCGCGTCGATCATCCAGCGTCGGTGGGCCTCCAGCGAGGGCTTGTCCCGCAGGAACGCCGCCGTTCCGACCTGGATGGGTCGCGGCGCCCAACTCCCGTAGTGCCCGCCCAGCGCGGCCATGCGGCCGATGAGGCGCTGCGGCCCCACCGCCCAACCGACCCGAAGGCCGGTGCCGCACAGGCTCTTGCTGACCGCGTCGAGCATCACGGTGTACGGCGCCACTTCCGGCAGGACCCCGACCGGAGTGTAGTGCTCCGTACCTCCGAAGGTCAGCGCGGCGTAGACCTGATCGTAAACCAGGAAAACCCCGCGTTCGCCGTTCTGCTCGCGGCGCGCGTTCTCCTCCACGATGGCCTCGCAGACTCCGCGCAGTGCTTCGGCGGAGATGCAGGTCCCGGTCGGGTTGAGCGGCGAGTTGAGCGCCAGCAGCCGCGCCTTGGGCAGGTGTTGCCGCAGCGCGTCGCGATCCACGTGGAAGTTCTTGCCCGCTTCCACGGAGAGCGGCACCCCCTTCGCGGCCGCCATGTTCACGTAGTGGTGGTTGTTCCACGACGGCACCGGATAGAGCACGGTGTCGCCGGGATCCACCAGTGCCATGTAGGTGGAGTAGAGCAACGGACGGGCGCCGCCCGCAATGAGCACGCAGTCCGACGGATACTCCAGCCCGAAGTCGTCGCGCGTGAGTTCCGCCACGGCTTCCCGGAGTTCGGGAACTCCCGCCACCGGGGGATAGTTGGTCTCCCCGGCCTGTAGCGCCTCCGCGATGCGAGCCCGGTAGGCCTCCGGCACGGGGAACTGGTCGGGGCGGAAGTCGCCGACGGTCAGATTCAGAACGGATTCGCCGGCCGCGAGCATGCCGCGCACGTCCGCGGCGATCTTGAGGATGGTGGATCCCTCGATGCGGTTGGCGTAGTCCGACAGCTCGGGGTTCGCGCCTTCCCGGAGAACAGCGCCCACGTCCACGCGTGAACTCTCGCTCACGCTTGCGCTTCCCTCTCCCATGTCACTCCTCACTTTCGAGTGGGCGGCATGCCCATGGTCTCGATCATGACGGCACCTTCGCGGAGGCGGTACAGGTCCCCCGTCTCTTCGCAGCGCGCGGTGCCTTTCTCATCAAACGTCAGCCGGTTCCCGTAGCGCCCCACAAACCCGATGGGCTTGGCCGGGGACCCGATCACCAGGCTGAAATCCGGAACGTCCCGGGTGACCACGGCTCCCGCGCCCACCATGGCGTGTCGGCCGATGGTGATCCCGCACACGATCGTGGCGTTGGCGCCGATGGAGGCGCCTTCCCGGATCCGGGTGGGGCGGAACTCCTTGGCCGGGTCCTTCTTGAAGGCGGCCCGGGGCAGGAAGTCGTTCGTGAAGCACGAGTCCGGGCCCAGGAACACGTAGTCCTCACAGACCACCAGGTCCCACACCGAGACCCCGTTCTTGACCGTGCAGAAGTCCCCCAGGACGGCTCCGGACTCGACGAACGAGCCCTCTCCGATGTTGCAGCCGCGCCCCACCACGGCGCCCTTCATGACGTGGGCGTGGGCCCAGATGCGCGTGCCGTCTCCCACGGAGTCCGACTCGCACATTCCCTTCTCGTGGACGAACACGCCCTCGGACATGACAACTCCTGATTCTGTGGTTCGATCGACCCCCCAGGATACGGTGAGGTCCAGCAGGAAGGCAACGCGTGCGAACGGTGTCCGCGAATCTGCGACCGAATTCGTACGTTGACAGGGTCGGGCTCGATACCTAGTATTGCTAAGTATGAACCGACAACGCCTCAAGGGACACCTCCCTCTGCTGCTGCTGACCCTCCTCGAGAGTACTCCTGCGCACGGCTACGCCGTGCTGGAAGCGCTACGGCGCCGCAGTGGCGGCCGATTTGACCTGCCGGAAGGCACGGTTTATCCGGCACTCCATCGACTCGAGGCGTCCGGGCTCCTGCACAGTCGCTGGGAAGTGATCGCGGGGCGGCGGCGGCGCGTGTATGCCACCTCCCGAAAGGGGCAGGACGCGCTCACGCGGGAGCGGGAGGCGTGGGCGGATTTCTCCGGTGCCGTGGCAGCGGTTCTGGGAGGCACCCCGTGACGATGGATCGGTATCTTCGCCAACTCCGGCGTTGGCTCGGCAACGGCCCTCACGCCCAACGGGTCTGCGAAGAGGTGCGGGAACACCTGCTGGACGCGTCGGACGCGCGTCAGCGTCAGGGAGTGCCCCCAGCGGACGCGGAACGCGAGGCGGTCCTTCGCTTCGGGGAGCCGGCTTCCGTGGCCTGGATGTTCTGCAAACAGGCTCCGGCGGTGGCGGTCGAGCGGATTGAGTCGTTCCTGCTCCTGGGCAGTGCCGCGCTTTCACTGACGTTCGCCGGATTGATCATCGCATTCGGAACGCCGTCGCGCCTCGTCCGCGGCGAGTTTCTCGAAGCGTGGGGGTACGCCGCCGCCGAGTCGCTCCTCGGCTGGGTGGCGGTAGCCATCGGCCTGGCGCTGCTCCGGCCGCGGGCGTGGATCGTGAACGTCGCCCACCGGGCCGCGCCGTTCGCGTTCCTGCTGGGCGTTACGGGCGTGGCGCTGGCCACCTTCTTTGGGCACCGCACGGGGGACTACGAGTACTGGCTCTACCTGGCGCACGGGAACGTGCTGGCCCAGGGGGTGCTTGCGTATCACCGGTTTCGGCCGATCGGCGACCGGACAACCATGGACTCCGCCTGACCCGGCTTCCTCGCCCGTCCAACACATCGCGCCCATCCCGTCCCGGGTTGACCCGGGGCCCTCGCTAGGCTGGTCCGCCGGATATGGGATCTGGTATTCTGGTGCAGTTCGGGGGTGTTCCCACCCCCGGGGAAACCACGTTTCAGACGGCAGGAGAGCGACATGAGCACGCAGACGACCGACCGATTCATCGGGCTTGCCGAGAAGTACTCGGCCCACAATTACCATCCGCTTCCGGTCGTCATCGAACGTGCCCGGGGAGTCTGGGTCTGGGATCCGGAAGGCAACCAGTACATGGACATGCTGGCGGCGTACTCGGCCGTCAACCAGGGCCACTGCCATCCGAAGATCCTGAAAGCGCTGCAGAGCCAGGCCGAGCGCGTCACGCTCACGTCACGCGCGTTCCACAACGACCAGTTCGGTCCGCTGTGCGAGCTGCTGGCCGAGATGAGCGGCTTCCCCGTGTCGCTGCTGATGAACTCCGGGGCCGAGGCGGTGGAGACCGCCATCAAGATGGCGCGCAAGTGGGCCTACACCAAAAAGGGTGTGCCCAGCGGCAAGGCGGAGATCATCGTGTGCGGCGGCAACTTCCATGGCCGCACCACCACGATCGTGGGGTTCTCCACGGAAGAGCAGTACAAGGAGGGGTTTGGCCCGTTCACTCCCGGATTCACGGTGATCCCGTTCGGTGATCCGAACGCGCTGGAAGCGGCCATCACTCCGAACACGGCCGCATTCCTGGTGGAGCCGATCCAGGGCGAGGCCGGCATCATCATTCCGCCGGCGGGCTACCTCAAGCGCGCCGAAGAACTCTGCCGCGCGAACAACGTGCTGTTCATTGCGGATGAGATCCAGAGCGGTCTGGGACGCACGGGCAAGATGTTCGCGCACCAGTGGGAAGGCGTGTCGCCCGATGCCATGATCGTGGGCAAGGCGCTCTCCGGCGGCTTCTATCCGGTGTCCGGAGTGCTGGCGTCGCAGGAGCTGATGAGCGTGTTCCGCCCCGGCGACCACGGATCCACGTTCGGCGGGAACCCGCTCGGTTGCGCAGTGGCTCGCGCGGCCCTGGAAGTCATCCGCGACGAGAAGCTGGTAGAGAACTCGCAGGAGCTCGGCACGTACCTCGCCGAACAGCTGCGGGCCCTGCCCCAGGACAACGTGGCCTCCATCCGCGCGCGCGGTCTCTGGATCGGGATCGAGATCCAGCGCACGTCCGGTCCGGCGCGGCCGTACTGCGAGGATCTCATGGCGCGTGGCATCCTGGCCAAGGAGACCCACGAGCAGGTGGTCCGCATTGCGCCGCCGCTGGTGATCACGCGGGAAGAAGTGGATTGGGCGCTGGAGCGGATCGCTCCGGTGCTGGCCGTGAACCACGGGTAGCCCCCCCAGGTCTGCCGCGGGCCGGTCGCGTCAGGGCTGGTTGGTCGTGGTGGGAATCGCAGGATCGGGCGGAGTCGCGGGTGCGGCTTCGCCCTTCCTCTTGCGCGAGCCGAACTCGGAGAGCAGCGTTCCGGAGAGAATGAGCGAGCCTCCGATCCAGCCCAGCACCGGCAGCAGCTCCCCGAAGAACCAGAGCGAGAAGAGCGCCGCGAACA